>JBKACM010000231.1:0-3975 GCA_046269335.1 Alphaproteobacteria bacterium
CCAGACGGTGGCATAGGCGACGGGCCGAAATCTCCCAGGGCAATCGGGTGAACCCGACTGCCCTGGTTTGTTTTCGCCCCTCAGTCGCCGGGCGGGCGCGTCCGCGCCCTTGGCTTGCGCGCGCGCAGGCGCACGGACGCTCAATGCGCCATTTATTCGCGTTTCACCCTGGCGTCACGATTCCACTTTCACCCGATTCCCCTGCGGAATCTCCCGACCCGTATGCCGGCCTCACTCCCCGTCACCGCCCCCCGAACGGCTCCGCATCCGGCCAAGCCCGATTTTCTTCGCAAGTTCACTGCGACGTTCCGCATAGCGGGGCGCGACCATCGGGTAATCGGCGGGGAGTCCCCACTTGGTGCGGTACTCGTCCGGGGTCAGGTTGTGCGCCGTGCCCAGGTGCCGTTTCAGCATGGTCTGAGGCTTCCCGCAGTCAAGGCAAACAATATGATCCGGCTTGACGGAACGCTTGACCGGGACGGAAGGAGTCAACACCGGCGAGGCTTCCTGTGGCAACTCACCCTGTTCCAGTTTTATCAGGCTCTGATGTACCTGCTGGATCAACCGTGGCAACTCCGCCGTCGCCACCGCGTTGTTCGCCACGTAGGATGAAACGATCTGCGCCACGAATTCGAGAAGGCTTTCTTTGTCGGTCACCACAGCCATGTCCTCACGTCGATCGAAGGTAAATGTACTTTAACGTTTCTCAGGGAAAACGTCGAACAATTATTATCGTTCCCGGCATTTTTCAAATGGCGGGTGCTTCACTTTCTCGCGAACAAAATCTTGAAACCATCAGCTTCGGAAAGAGATTCGATGTTTCTCAAGGTTTTCGACAACAGTTTTTCATAGGGAAGTTGGCGATTGGCCACCAGCCACAGGCGGCCGCCTGGTTTCAGACTCTCGGCGGCTGCCTGGAGGAAGGCCTGGCCTAGATCTGGGCGGTACCCGCCGGCATCGTGGCAGGGCGGATTCATCACGATCCAGTCATAAGGGCCGCCTGGCAGGCCGGTGGTCACGTCCTGCCAGTATCCCCGCAGCCTGGTGCGGGTGGGAATGGCCTCAAGATTCCGCCGCGCCAGGGCCAGGGCGCGATAATCGGCTTCGTAGCAGTCAAGGGCTGTGATTTCCGGACGGTGGCGCAACAGGAACTCGCCGATTGCGCCGAACCCGGCCCCAAGATCGGCCCCATGTCCGGCAAGATCCTGGGGCAGGTGCTCCACCAGCAGTCGAGTCCCCCGGTCGATTCCATCCCAGCAGAAACAACCCGGCCGGGAAACGAATCGACCCTCCAGAATTGGCCTCTCCTCTCCACGACGCAACCATTCCGCTTGCAGGTGCGAATCCAGAGTCTCGGCACGTCGGACCCAGAATCCCCGGCATTTGTGTTTCACCAGGCCCTGGACACCGCCACACAACCGCCCCAGCAGGGTCTCATAGCGCTTCGCTCCCAGGGCATTGGCCATGGCGCACACCAGAACGCCCCCCGGCTTCAGGAGGGCCAGGGCACGGGCGAAGTGCCACAGAATCTCCTCGTGCTGCCGGCTCGGCAGATACAGCCCGAGGGAAAAGCCTCCGACAGTATCCGTATCGATGGCGGGAAAAACCTGAATACCGGTGGCGGCCAGGGAATCGGCGTAGGGTTTGAAAGCTTGTTCGCAGACCAGTCGGCCCCGCCATTGGGACAGTGCCGGATGGGGATGCGCGTTCAGAAAGAAACAGTCTCCAGGCTCCTCCGGACACTCCGGAAGTTGGGAAAGGGCCAGAAACAGGGTCGCCACGGCGCGATCAATCGCATCGGTCATACTTGGTTTCCCTACGCGGACGATACTGGCACCCACAGGACTTCCTCCAGGGTCTCGGCCCCGGTTGCCAGCATCACCAGTCGATCCAGCCCCAGGGCGATGCCGGCACACTCCGGCAGGCCCCATTCCAGGGCGGCCAGGAACTCCTCGTCCAGAGGCAACGTCTGACCATACAGCCGCTGCCGCAACGCCTGGTCCAGGAGAAACCGATGTCGCTGTTCCTTTGGGTCGGTCAGTTCCGAGAAAGCGTTGGCCAGTTCCAGACCACAGACGTACAGCTCGAACCGCTCCGCCAGCCTGGGGTCCTGCATCTTGCGCCGGGACAGGGCGGCCAGCGGGGCAGGATAGTCGTAGAGTATCGTTGGAACCGAAAGGCCGAGATCAGGCTCGATCCGTTCCAGAAACACGCGAAAGAAAACATCCTCCCAACGATCGTTCTCTCCGGAGGCAATCCCGATGCGCCCGGCCTCCGCCTTCAGTCGAGTCGGGTCCGGATCGGAATCCTCAGGAGAGGACAAGGTGGCCAGGAGGTCGATGCCAGTCATCCGCGCGAACGCTTCCGCTACGGTCAGATATTCCCACGGGCGAGTCGGATCGCACGCTACCCCCCGCCACCGGAAGACCGTTTCGCCGACGGCGGTCAGGCAGGCCGACAGCAGCGCCTCGCAATCGGCCATGAGGTGGCGGTAGTCGGCTCCGGTCCGATACCATTCCAGCATGGAAAATTCCGGATGATGGGTGGGTGAGCGTTCGCCGTTGCGATAGGCTCGTGCCACCTGGAAGATGCGGGACAGACCGGCCACCAGCAGTTTCTTCATGGCCAGCTCCGGCGAGGTGTGCAGGTACAGCCGTTGCCGCCGTGATCCGAACGGTTCTTCCAGGCAGGTCTCGAACACCTTTATGTGAGGTTCGAGACCGGGACAGGGTTGTAGAGCGGGGGTTTCCACTTCAATGAACGCTCGCTCGGCAAAGAAGCCGCGCACCGTCGCCAGAATGGCGGAGCGCCCTTCGAGAATGGCCCGCCTGCGGGCGAAAACTTCAGGAGTCCACCAGGCCATGACACGCAACTTCGTCGAGCCGGACCTTTTTACCGACCATCTGGCGGCTCTGATGACGGCGGGGGACGCCTCCGATCCCATCGCGGCCCAGTTCGTCGCCACCGCTGCCGAGGCTGTTTTCCGGCCGGAGGAATGTGCCGATCCCATCGGCGACGGGGCGCATTCCCCGGTAAAGGGGGTTGTCCACCGCTATCCGGATCGGGTCCTGCTGACGCCGCATTTCACCTGCCCCGCCTATTGCCGCTTCTGCTTTCGCCGCAATCGTGTCGGCCAACCCGGAACGGCCCTGTCTCCGGCCGAACTCGACGCGGCCTTGGCCTATATTCGTGACCACGAGGAAGTGTGGGAAGTGATCCTCAGCGGCGGCGATCCGCTGATGATGACCCCGGACCGGCTGGGTTTTCTGATGGATGCCCTGGATGCCATGGCCCACGTGGAGGTTCTGCGCATTCATACCCGCATGCCCGTCAGCGACCCGGGGCGTATCACGCCGGAGACGGTGGACACCTTAAGACGACGAAGAGCCGCCGTCTATGTCGTGCTGCACGCCAACCATCCCCGCGAGCTTGGTCCGGAGACGATCGAAGTCTGCCGCACCATCCAGGAAGCCGGCGTGCCAATGCTGGCCCAGAGCGTTTTGTTGAAGGGAGTCAATGATGATCCGGCTACCCTGGGCACCCTGATGCGGACCCTGGTCCGCCATCGGATCAAACCTTACTATCTGCATCATTGCGACCTGGCTCCGGGAACCGGCCATTTCCGCACCAGCCTGGAAGCCGGCCAGGCCCTGATGCGGAGCCTGCGCGGCGAATTGTCCGGGCTGTGCCAGCCGGTCTACGTTCTCGATATTCCGGGTGGCCATGGCAAGGTGCCGGTGGGGCCGTGCTATCTGGGTCCGGACGGTGCGGGTGGAGTGACGGTGGAGGACCCGAGCGGCCACCGGCACCGCTATCCGCCGGAGACACCGCCATAGCCCCATCGGCCAGCATGGCGGGTACCTCTCGAATGGCAAAGGCCTGTTTTCCAAACGGTTCGACGATGAGACCCAAACGAGCCAATTCCGCCAGATGGTGGGTTAACTGCGCTGCTTCTGTCTGGGAAAGCTGCAAAAC
>JBKACM010000232.1:0-1972 GCA_046269335.1 Alphaproteobacteria bacterium
GACGTCCTCGAACACGGGCGGTGGCGGTTCCGAACGGTGCGTACAGGCCGACAACCCCAGAACCGTCAGAACCGTCAGAACCGCCGAAAGGTTTGTCGTCTTCACGTTCAACGCCCCATTCCAGAATCGATACGGCACCGGGGGATATCACAACTTCGGGAAATTGACGAGTTCCGTAGCGCTATTGAAGCGCGGTCAAGATTGGAGCAATCATGACGATAAGTTATCCACTTTCCTATCCAGCCGGCGTGCCGAACCCGGTGCGGGTGCGTTTCACACCTCACGCGGCGGTGTCCGTATCCACCTCACCTTTCACTGGTCAGGCACAGGTACAGCAACACCAGGGCCAGTGGTGGCAGGTGGAGATGGAGTTCTCCAATCTGTCCCGGGAACAGGCCGATGCCCTGAATGCCTTTCGGCTGCGTCTCAACGGAAGATATGGAACCTTTCTGTTCGGGGACCCCGCCGCGAGCCTGCCGCGCGGTGCCGCCACCGGCGTCCCGACGGTGAGGGGCTCCGGACAGAACGGCAACAGCCTTCTGACTCACGGGTGGACGCCGAACGTCAGCGGCATCCTACTGGCAGGCGATTACATCCAGATTGGAAGCGGTCAGACCACGCGCCTCTACAAGCTGACCGCCGATGCCTCCTCGGACGAGATTGGCAACGCCACGCTGGAAGTGTGGCCGAAGCTGCGGCTGGCTCCCGCCCCGCACGCCGACGCATCGCCCATCCTCACCCGCAATACGGTCGGCGTGTTTCGGATGAGCAGCAACAGCATGGAATGGTCGACCCTTGCTCCCGCCCGTTATGGGATCACCCTGGCGGCCTTGGAGGCTCTCTGAGATGCCACATGCCCTCAGCGAGGAATTGCGGGCGGCTACCCTGGCCGACAGCCTGTCGCCCATTCTCCTGGTTCAGATCGGCTTTGAAAACGGTGCCGAACGCGCCTGGAGCGGATACGGAAACCTGGTGTGGAACGACAAGACCTTTGTCGGCGTCGGCAGCATGGGTTCCGTATCCGAGATCAAGGAGACAACGGAGCTACAGGCCAACGGATGCCGCTTTACCCTGAGCGGCGTCGATCCGGCTCTTCTTGCGCTGGCCCTCGCCGATGCCCGGCAGGGATTGCCCGCCAAGTTGTGGCTTGGGGCCATGGCCGCCAACGGTGCCATGGCCTCGGACCCCTACCTGCTGTTTTCCGGACTGACCGATGTGCCGTCGATCGCCGAGGACGCGGATACCGCGACCATCACCATCACGGCCGAGAACCGGCTCATGCGCCTGGATGTCGCGCGCACCCGCCGTTACACGCCCGACGATCAGCAAATCGATTCTCCGGGAGACCTGGGGTTCGACTACGTGGCCGGCCTTCAGGACAAGCAGATTATTTTCGGTAGATCTTGATATTCGGTGACAGGAAATGACCACGCGCAGCCAGGATTGGCCCATTCTTCTGAACGATGCCCTGATGGCCGCCAGTGAGCGGCCTTTTTCTTGGGGACGTCACGATTGTTGCCTGTTTGCCGCCGACATCGTGCGGGCAATGACCGGTGAGGACGCGGCGGCTCCCTTTCGCGGTCGCTACGGTACCAAGCGGGGGGCGATGCGGGCTCTGAAGGCATTTGCCGGAGGAGGATTGCCGGAAGCCGTTCGTGCGATCGCAAAACACCATGGATGGGAGGAGCTTTCTCCGGTCGCGCTGGCCGGACGCGGCGATCTGGCAATGCTTGACACCGAGGATGGGCCTTCGCTCGCCATCTGTATCGGCTCCAGGGTCGCCATGGCGGCGAGGGATGGCGGTGTCGCCTTTCTCCCCCTGGGTTCCTGTTACGCGGCATGGAGGATACCCTGATGGGCGGCGGAAGCAGCGGAATCCTCAGCCTCTTCATTCTCCCGGTCGCCATCGCGGCCACTTTTTTTATCAGCCCCGCCGCCGGGCTTCTCATCGGGGGGGGGGGCTTCTGGCCGG
>JBKACM010000232.1:1982-3938 GCA_046269335.1 Alphaproteobacteria bacterium
GCAGCTTTGTTCTGGCGGCCTCTTCACCGAAACCCTCCAAGGAGAGCCGCAACAGCGCCGAACAAGGCCGCATCCTGAACCAGCGGCAGGCCATCACGCCATGGCGGATCATCTATGGACAAACGCGCGTCGGCGGCGCGGTGACCTTTCTGACCGCCACCAGCAGCAATCAGAATCTGCACATGATCCTGACCATTGCCGGACATCCGGTCAGTGACGTCAGTGGCATATACTTCAACGAGGAACTGATTCCCCTGGGGGACGATAGCGGTGCCATCGGCCGGTGGCACGATCATGCCTGGGTCTTTGTCGGCGACGGCACGACGGCCGGTGACGACACGTTCAACTATGTTCTGCGAACCCCCGGCACCGGAGCCCTTGCCGACTGCGCTGTACCCAGTCTGTGGACTACGGCCCACAGGCAGGAGGGGCGCGCCAAGATCTATATCTTCTGGAAATTCGACAGCAACCTGTTCGCGGGCGGTCTTCCCACCGTCACGGCCGTGGTCAAGGGGCGAGAGGTCTATGATCCCCGGACGGGTCAGACGGTTTGGAGCGCCAATCCGGCCCTGTGCATTCGGGATTACCTGTCCGACGAAATCATCGGCCTGGGGGCCGATGACGATGAAATTGATGATGACAGTTTCAAGACCGCCGCCAACATCTGCGAGGAATACGTTCCTGTCGCCGCCAATTTCGAGACCGCCAATCCTCTTGCCACCACCGATGAATTCGAGATGGCAAATCCGGTGTCGTGGCCCAGCGGCACCGGTGTCTATCTGACCACGACCCAGCAGTTGCCGGCCGGTTTCAGCCTTGGTACCCGGTACTTCGTGATCAACACCAACCCCGGTGGCGTCGGAAGCACCTCTACCCTCAAGCTGGCCAGCAGCGCTGCCAACGCTCTGTCGGGAACGGCCATTTCCTTCAACGATCCGGGGCATGGCAGCCAGACCCTGTGGCGGGGAGCCGCTTTCACCGCCAGCCTGTCCGGAGAGCTTACGGCGGCCACCGGCAATCAGTTTTCCCTGCGGACCGGGGATCGGGTCAGGTTGGCTACCACCGGCTCGTTGCCGCGTGGGTTGGACCCCAACAGGACCTACTATTGGGTCTTCCGCAGTCTCACCCGGGGGATGGTGGCCGACACCCTGGCGGAGGCGCTTCGGGGCCTCAACACCCAGATATTCGACCAGGGTCAGGGGACGCACCTCGTCGTGGCGACGGCGGAGCAGCGGTATACCTGCAACGGGACCTTCCAAAGCGACTCCCCTCCCAAGGACATCCTGGCCTCGTTGTTGTCCTCTCTGGGAGGGAAGCTGGTGTGGTCCGGTGGCACGTGGGTTCTCCTGGCCGGGGCCTGGCGAACGCCGACCATCACCCTTGACGAAGGCGATCTTGCCGGACCGATCCGGGTCACGACCCGCATCTCCAGGCGAGAATTGTACAACGGGGTCAAGGGCACCTACGCCGCTCCGGAGAAATTCTGGCAAAGCAGCGACGGTCCCCCGGTCACCAACCAGACCTACATCAACGAGGATCAGGGCGAGAAGATCTGGCACGACGTCCATTATCCGTTCACCACCTCGCCGACGACGTTTCAAAGACTGGCCAAGATCGAACTGGAAGCGGCAAGGCGTCAGATTTCCACCCACTGGACATGCAAGCTGACCGCCATGCGGGTCCAGGCCGGCGACGTGGTGCTGTTGAACAACACCCGTCTTGGCTGGGCCCAGAAGCCCTTCGAGATTATCGACTGGGGCTTTACCGATATCGCCAGTTCGGACGGCTCGCCGCTGTTGGGTGTCAATCTCTTCATGCGGGAAACCGACACCAACGTCTATCAGTGGGACGCCAGTCAGGAAACCGTTCTGGCCGCGGCGGCGGAGACGAACCTGCCGGACCCGTCCTCGGTCATAGCCCCCAATCGTCTGACCCTGGGGAGCGGCAAGCTTTATT
>JBKACM010000233.1:0-3935 GCA_046269335.1 Alphaproteobacteria bacterium
TTCAGGGTGCCGAGCCCGGCGGCGGCAAGATCCCGGGCGATCCCCCGTACTCCCAGGCAGTCGGCCCGGTTGGGGGTGATGGCGACATCGAACACGGTTTCGATGGGCAGTACGTCCAGCACCGAGGTACCCAGGACCGAATCCGCCGGCAGATCAAGGATGCCGTCGTGGTCCTGGCCCAGCCCCAACTCCCGTGCCGAGCACATCATACCCTGGCTTTCGATCCCGCGGATGACCCCCTTCTCCAGCTTCTTGCCGCTGTCGGGAATGACCATGCCTGGACGTGCCAGGACCACCTTCATGCCGGACCGGGCGTTGGGGGCTCCGCACACCACCTGGATCGTCTCGGCTCCGGTATCCACCGTGCAGACCCGCAGACGGTCGGCATTGGGGTGGGGGGCTACTTCCAGGACCTGGGCCACCGCGAACGGACGTAGCGCGGCCGAGGGCTCGTCCACATGTTCGACCTCCAGGCCGATCATGGTCATGGTCCTGGAGAGTTCCCCTGTCGTGGCCGTGGTATCCAGGTGTTCCCTCAGCCAGGAAAGAGTAAATTTCATCGGGCCAGTCCCCCGGTGGTGGTCGGTATGTCCAGGGGCAGAAAGCCGTAATGCCGTAGCCAGCGCAGGTCCGAATCGTAAAAGGTCCGGAGATCGGGAATGCCGTACTTCAGCATGGCGATGCGCTCGATGCCGGCACCGAAGGCAAACCCCTGGTATCGGCCGGGGTCGATACCGCAGGCACTCAGCACGTTGGGGTGGACCATGCCGCAGCCCAGAACCTCCAGCCAGTCGCCATAGTCTCCCAGCTTCAACTCCCCCCCGGAGCGGGAACAGCCAATGTCTACTTCCGCCGACGGCTCGGTGAAGGGAAAGAAGGAAGGCCGGAACCGTACCGGCACGTCGTCCATCTCGAAATAGGTGCGGAGGAATTCGATAATGCAGCCCTTCAGGTGGCCGAAATGAGTGGTTTCGTCGATGACCAGACCCTCTACCTGGTGGAACATCGGCGTATGGGTCATGTCCGAGTCGCAGCGGTAGGTTCGTCCCGGCGCGATGATGCGGATCGGCGGCGTGACCGTCCGCATGGTGCGGATCTGTACCGGGGAAGTGTGGGTGCGCAACAGGTAACGGGACCCGTCCGGCCGTTCCGGCAGGTAGAAGGTATCGTGCATCTGCCGGGCCGGATGTTCCGGGGGGATGTTGAGGGCGGTGAAGTTGTGGAAATCGTCCTCGACGTCGGGACCCTCGGCGACGGTGAACCCCATCTGGCCGAAGATGGCGATGATTTCGTCCAGGGTCTGACTGACCGGGTGGATGCGGCCGGCGGTTTCGGGGCGGGTGGACAGGGTGACGTCGATACGCTCGTTCTTGAGACGGGTCTCGATTTCAGCATCCCGCAACGCCTCTTGCCGATTGGCCAGGACGTCGGTGGCGAATTGCTTGAAGACGTTCAGCTCCGCCCCGCGGGTGGCCCGCTGGTCGGGTGCCAGACCGCCGAGTTCCTTCAGAAGGCCGGTAAGGCGGCCCTTTTTGCCCAGGGCCTCGACGCGCACCGCTTCCAGCGCCGTCAAGGAATCCGCCGCTGTCGCCGCCTCGGTAAGCCAGGTGCGAAGGGCGGTAAGATCATCCTGCATGGATCGTCTCCGTAACGAGCGGAGAAAGTAGGGGTAAGAGGGAGAAAGATCAGGGGCAGGAAGAGATGCGAGGGGACGGGTCCCCTCACGCTCCCCGATCTCAGGCCGCCACGCCCAGCGCCGCCTGCGCCTGCTTCACCAGGTCCGCGAAGGCATCGGGCTCATGTACGGCCAGGTCGGCCAGAACCTTGCGGTCCAGTTCGATCCCCGCCTTGTTGAGGCCGTCGATGAAACGGGAATAGGTCATGCCATGCAGGCGCGTCCCAGCGTTGATGCGCTGAATCCACAGGGAGCGGAAGTCCCGCTTTCTGTTGCGACGGTCGCGGTAGGCGTAGCGGAGGGCCTTTTCCACCTTTTCGATGGCGACCCGAAAAACCTTGGAATTACGGCCACGATACCCCTTGGCGAGATCGAGAACCTTCTTGTGTCGGGCGTGGGTGGTTACGCCCCTCTTTACCCGTGCCATGGTTTCAACTCCCCAGGGTCAGCCGTTTGGCAGGAACTTCTTGACGATATCGGCATCACCCTTGGCGAGGATGAACGTCCCACGGGCCTGCCGCTTCATCTGCTGCGGCCGCTTGCGCAGGCCATGGCGCTTGCAGGCCACATTGCCCCTCACCTGGCCGGTCGCCGTGAAACGAAACCGCTTCTTTGCGGCGCTTTTAGTCTTCATTTTGGGCATTTTCCAGAACCCTTCCTGTGAATACGTCCGAACGATCGACAAGCGGTTGGGCATGCCCAAGGGCGCAAGCGCCCACTAGCCTCGCCGCTTCTGTTCCGGAGGAGCGCCGATGTATAGCGATTGTCGTCGGTGATTGCAAGGTTGCCTTCAAACGACAAGCATCAGCGCAGCTTGACCAGAAGCCCGACCAGAAGACCCATCTGGGCCAGGAACAACGGTATCATCCAGCGGAGAATTTCGTTCTTGGCGTTGGCAATTTCCGTCCGCATGTCGGAGCGTACCGTATCGATCTTCGCCTCCAACCGCTCGATGTCACGTTTTACCCGTTCGATGTCACGCTTTTCGGCCAATTCTCCGACCGCGGCATGGGTATCGAACGTGATCGCCGTCATGGCATCCTCCTATCCGAAGCAGGCCGACACCAACTTTCGGAAGGCCTCGGCCCGATGGCTGATAGCGTGCTTTTCACGCGGGTTCATCTCTCCGAAGGTTACCGAGTGGCCATCGGGCTGAAAGATCGGATCGTAGCCGAATCCGGACGTGCCACGGGGGGGCCACACCAGGGTTCCATAGACGTGACCCTCGAACGTGTGGCAGTACTCATCCGGCCAGGCCAGAGCCAGTACGCAGACGAAATAGGCCCGGCGGTCCATCGTTGCTCCCAGCTCCTGCTCCACCCTTGCCATCGCGGCCTGAAAGTCCTTCCCGGGGCCGCCCCAGCGTGCCGAGTAGATCCCCGGGGCTCCCCCCAGGGCCGGCACGACCAGACCCGAATCGTCGGCCAGGGCCGGAAGCCCGGCCGCCTTTGCCGCCGCGGCGGCCTTCAAGGTGGCGTTGGTCTGGAAGGTGGTGCCGGTCTCCTCCGGTTCCGGCAGGCCGAGATCGCCAGCCGAGACCACCTCGATAGCGAAAGGGGCCAGAAGATCGGAAATTTCGCGGACCTTGCCCACGTTGTGACTCGCGACCACGAGACGGCCGGTGGCGGAAAGTTGCCTGGGCGACATGGCTTGGCTGCTCCTGTTCACTGCCTGGGCGCGAGTCCCCGAAACCACGGGCCAAGGATCACGGTCAATGGGACTACGGTGCCCGGGGGGTGTTTTCGGACTCCGACAGCTTGCGGATCAGGAAATCACGAAATACCGCAACGCGCTTGGAATTCCGAAGTTCCTCCGGATACACGAAGTAGGCATCCATGCTGGGACCCTGCAATTCCGGCAGGATCTGAACGAGATTGGTAGCCTCCCGGCTGAAATAGTCCGGCAGCGCCGCAATCCCGACGCCGCTCTGTACGGCTCGGAAAATGCCGTAGATGTTGTTGACCTTCAGGATTGGCACCCGCTGGGCACCGGGCAGCAACCCGGCACCCAGCAGCCAGTTGATGCGGTCCGGAGCCGCGGCGTCGCCATCGCCGTAAACGACGATCTGGTGGTGATTCAGGTCCCCGACGTCTTTCGGAATTCCCCGATTCTTCAGGTATTCGGCGGCGGCGTAAACCCGATAGTGGAGGGTACGCAGGTGCCTTTGAATCAGGTCCGGCTGGCGCGGGGCGCTGCCATTCCTTGTTGTGTTGCACGTATTTCCAGTCAGAAAGCGATGCGGCGAATGAGATGGCCTCAT
>JBKACM010000234.1:0-3842 GCA_046269335.1 Alphaproteobacteria bacterium
GGCCGCAAGGCCCCTCGCGCTCCCCGGGTCAGTTTACCGGTTTGGCCGCGGCTCCGGGGGTTGCCCCCTGGGCCTGTCTGGCGGCGGCAATGTCCTTTTCCAGGTCCTGGAACGCCTTCGAGGCCCCCAGTTTCGCTTCCAGTATCCGGTTGCGCTTGATCTGCGCCACCAGCATCCGGTTGGCCTCCCCCAGGGGATAGCGCAACAGGACATAAGCACGGAAGTTGGTTCCCGACGGCGAGATTTTGGTCTGTTCACGGGAATAACCGGCGACGTTGGCCTCGGCAATCAGATTGATAGTGGCGATATTGGTCTCGGTGAGTAGTTCCGGATCGTCGGAGGAACCGGTTTCAGCCGCGAACTGCTTCATCTTGCTGCTGACCGCACTGCTGACGCTGTCGGCCAGGGTCCGCTTCGCCGTCAGGATCGCCTTGTCCAAGGCCATCTGCATGTCGGGTGACACGGCGGTTCCCGGTGCGTAAAGGCTGACGTTGTCCTTCGGTACCTCCAGATACCACGATGGTACGTCGTCAAGGGAATCCTTGACCAGGGAGGCGCGGGCTTCCCGCTCCTTGGCGGCAAGCAGCATCGCGGCTTCCGGCGAACCCGGTTCCGGGGTGGAGCAGGCGCAGAGGCCGAGAATGACCGCCACCGGCGGAAGGATGGACATGACTCTAGGCATGGGGGGGCAATCCTTTCTTGGCAACGGAATCCAAAGCCCGCTTCAGGGTGGCGATCGGCTCCTCCAGCCGCAGCCCCTCGGCGGATATTTCCTGTAGATTGGCGAGAACTTTCTCGACATTGGCGTAATCGCCCCGGTCGAGATAGGCATTTCCGGCTCGGACGAAGGCTTCGGCCGCCTTGGCGTCGGCCCCCTGTTTCAGGTAGGTGACGCCGAGATTGAAGTGGGCGAAGGCATTGCCGGCATCGCGTTGGATGGCCATGTCATAGGCGGCCAGGGCCCGCTCGTCATCTCCCCTGAGGGAGGCTACATAACCGATGCCGTTGTAATAGCCGGCGTTGGCATCCTCCAGGGCCACGGCCCGGATCATGCTCCGTTCGGCCCCGTCCAGATCGTTGAGCCGGGTCAGAACCCGGCCTTTCAGAAAATGGGTGGCGTGGTCGTTGGGACGGATGGCCAGAACCCGGTCGGCGGCCGCCAGGGCACCGGCGTAGTCTCCCTGATCCGCCAGGCGTCGGGCGCGGTCAGCCTGACCCTCCACATCATCCCCTGTCGTGGCGTTCGTCTTCGTGGACGGCTTGATCGTGACCGGCGGGGCCAGGGGCTCGTCCTGGACCACCGCGTGCGGATCGGGAAGGGTGCTGACCAGTCGCCGGGCGAGATCCTCCGTCAGGCGCAACTGTTGTTCTTCCCGGACGTTGTTGGCGGCATCCAGAAGCCCCATGCCGATGCCGATGGGACTCAAGGGAATCGATCCCCCGTGGCTGACGGCAACATGGCTGCCCTCCCACAGGACCACTCCGTCCCCGGCCCGGACCAGACGCAGGTTTGCCCCCACCGCCACCCTGGAATAAAGACCGAAGAAAGTGCTGTCGTATTCGGTGACCTCTCCGGTCATCAGGGCGTCGCAGTTCAGCTTCGCACCCAGGACCTTTGTCTCGTTCCGCTCGGTCGCGGAAAGATCCCGGCGCACGAAATCCACACGGGGAAGCTCCACAAGGCGTGTACCTTTGGCGGCAAGGTGACCGTACACCGCCCGGCGCACGATTTCGGTCGGATCCAGGGCCGAAGGCTTGTCGACAGGTTTCTCGACCGGCTTCTCGTTTGTTTGCGGGAACGTGAAGGGCTGTACGGCGACGCAGGTGGGTGGGGCGTCGCGATAGGCCTTGAAAACCTGGAACTCCACCGGCCACACGAAATCCAGGGAACCCAGCAACGGCGGATTGGCGCGATCGATGTAGGCGGGCGAGTGGTCGCAACCGGCCATGGCGACCAGCAGCATCCCCATCGTGGCCGAAAGAAAGACCCGTCCCGGAAGGATTGGCTTTCTCATTCCGGCCTCGCGATGGTGTAGCCGTGCTTGACGATGCGACGGCCCGTGGCCGGAAGCTCGTGCAGACGGCTCTTGAACTCTTCCAGGGCGAACCGGTCCTTGAACGTGACCGGCTCGCGCGTCGCCACCGCCAGCAGGAACTCGTCCACCTGTCGCCGCTCTCCGGCACCCTCGGCTGGAAACTCGGCCAGCAGCGAATAACTCCGTCCCTTTTCCGGGGAAGGGATGGTAACGGGGCTGGTGATTTTCGAGTCGTTGTCGAAATCGTTGGGGAATACCCGACGCACCGGATAACGCCCCGGATCGTAGGGAGCCCAGGTGAAGACCGCCACATGCATGGGCTGGGTGGGATTCAAGGCGATCTCCATCGGCTCGCCATGGCGAAACAGGGTGTGGTTGAGGTTCGCCACCAGATCGAAGCTGGGATCGGGCCTAGCCTCGTTCTGGGCGACGTCGGCCTCCAGGGTCACCGTGCAGGCACGGTCACCGTCCCGGTTGCGATGCACATCCTGGAAGACGTTCCGCACCCCCCGCACGTCGCCGTCAATTTCACTCCAGGTATAGCGGTGCAGATGGCAGGCCAGAGCCGCGGCGGCATCGCCCGTGTCGGCGCAGGACATCACGTCCTCCGACGACAGCCTCTCCCCGGCAATCTGACGCAGGGCGTCCTCCTTGGCCTGTTCCAGAGCGACTCGACAGGCATCGGCCTCGGCGGTTTCCGGACCGAACAGCCGCTCTCCCCGACCGGACAGCCAGGCCGCCGAGGCGGTGGAGGCCAGACCGGACAGGAGGCACAAAGCGGCCGCAAGAGGAATTCCCCAGGCCATGATCCCAAAACCCGCTTCCGTGATTCCGCCAATCGTTATCGCATGACGAACAGACAGCTATTTTTTCTTCCGAAGGTTGTCGGTGGCAATTGTGACGGGTCGGCAACAAAAAGGCAACTGAGACTTTCCGGCCGGGCCCCTGGGGCGGATTCCGCGACACATTTGCAGTTGGTCCGGCCCGAATGGCGATGCTATATCAGGCATGGGCAGGGTCAAGACGGATGCGTTATTTTCGGAAGGACGGGGGCGTATGGCGAGAGGGGTCGGCGTCGTGCTGGCGGTTCTGCTTCCGGTGGTTGTCTCCGGCTGTGGTGGGTCGGCGAGCCTGGCCCCCAGCAGCCGCGCCGACCCGGCCGTGGGCGATGCCATCCGGCCCAGCTTTGCCCAGTTCACCGACATCCCGATGCCGGACGGCGCGACCATGGATCTGGACCGTACCCTGATTCTGGGCTCTCAGGGGTCGTGGGTTGGTCGCCTGGTGCTTGGGGTCCGCACCAACGCCGGAGCCCTCTTCGACTTCTACCGTTCGGAGATGCTGAAGTTCGGCTGGCAGGAACTGACCGCCGTGCAGTCCGAAACCAGTGTTCTGGCCTATCGCAACGGGGCCAGAATCGCCAGTATCAGCATCCAGGCGGGGACCCTGGCGGCCCCCTTCAGTCCGTCCAAGGTGAATTTTCTGGTGTCCCCCGCCGGCTCCCAGGGCGGCCCCATGGGTATGCCGTCGTCCATGGGCATGCCGCCGGCCGGCGACGAAGTGCCGCGTGCCGCTCCCCTGGGTGCGCCGGTGTATCGGGGGCGTTGAGGTGTTATGAAGTCATGCGAGGGGCCGTGAGGCCCCTCGTGCTCCCCGGAAGTTGGCATCCTGGAAAGTCGGAAATGGGGAGCACGAGGGGACGAGTCCCCTCGTTCTTGATCGTCTCCAACGGCGGCTTCCGGCACGAGATCATGTGTCAAAAATTGGGCTCAGCGGTATTATACCAATCCGCGTTGATCGTGACCG
>JBKACM010000235.1:0-3832 GCA_046269335.1 Alphaproteobacteria bacterium
GTATGTACCTGCCCTTCACGCGCATTAATTCAAGAATCTATCTACGATAAATTCATGGAGCGAGTAATGCCACGCGTTGCTGCGATTAAACAAGGCAACCCACTTGATCCAAACTCATGATTCATTATCTCCGTATATTTATATGTTTATGAATTGCCATGTTCGAAACGAAACTTTACTCCAAAAGTTCCATATTTTGGGCACTTTTTTAACAAAATTTACCTAGCAAGGAATGAAACCAATGAAGTGAATGATGTATCTATTCTCATATGATTTTTTGATTCGTCCGCTTGATATCAAAAAACCAACTAAATTTGTCGGCAATTCTTTATTTTGATATCGAGTCGTTTTACAATATGAGTCTTTAAAAGACGGGGCTTTGGGAAAATTAAAGCGACTGTCCAAAAACATGAATGATGTTTGGAGAATTTGGTGTTAAACGAGCATTTGGCAAGTGTGGAAACGCATATTGCAACCCACAAATCTAAACCTGGTGCACTCATGCCTTTGCTGCATGCTATTCAGGATGATATTGGCTATATCCCTCAAGAAAGCTATGACCTCATTTCAAAGGCTTTAAATATCTCAGTAGCAGAGGTGCATGGGGTAGTGACTTTTTATCATCACTTCCGTACGCATCAACCTGGCAAACATGTGCTGCAAATTTGTCGCGCTGAATCTTGCCAAGCCATGGGTTCAGAAGCACTTGAGGCACATGTTAAAAAAACCTTGGGTATTGATTATCACCAAACAACCGCTGACGGCGCGATAACGCTTGAAGCGGTTTATTGTTTGGGCAACTGTGCTTGTTCGCCTTCTGTGGCGATGGACGAGCAAGTGTGTGGCCGTGTGGATGCGGAGCGTATTAACGACATCATCAAACAAGCGAGGGGTGCATAATGGCCGTGACGATTTATGTTCCTAGAGATTCCAGCGCGCTTTCCTTGGGCGCTCATCAAGTTGCCGCTAACATTCAAGCGGAAGCAGCTAAGCGTGGTATTGAAATTAAGTTGGTTCGTAACGGTTCTCGTGGCTTATTCTGGTTAGAAACCATGGTGGAAGTGGCTACACCTAAAGGTCGTGTGGCTTATGGTCCAGTCATGCCTAAAGATGTGGCCAGTCTTTTTGATGCTGATTTTGTCAATGGCGGTGCGCATCCGCTTAATCTTGGTTTAACCGATGAAATTGCCTGGCTCAAAAAGCAAGAGCGCTTAACCTTTGCGCGCGTTGGCATTACCGACCCAGTCTCCGTTCAGGACTATGTGGCACACGATGGCTACAAAGGCCTTAAAAATGCTCTCGCCAAATCCTGCGCTGATATTGTCAAAGAGGTGACTGATTCTGGTCTCCGTGGTCGTGGCGGTGCAGCTTTCCCAACAGGCATTAAATGGAACACTGTGCTGAATGCCCCCGCTGATCAAAAATATGTGGTGTGTAATGCGGATGAAGGTGATTCAGGCACATATTCAGATCGCATGATTATGGAAGGCGATCCGCTGGTGCCAGCGCCTGATCGCCATGAGCGACGGCCAGACCCTGCTGACTCGTCTGGCCGGTTCGCCTTATGTCATCTCCTCCGTCCGCATCACCGACGGCAGGGGGCGAGGCCTCGCCCGCATCATGAGCGCCTCGCGCATCGACGGCGCCTTCCTGGTGGACACCCAGGGGATGTTCCTGCATGCCCCCTATGTCGTGGCCCTGGTGGGGGAATTGCCGCCACGGGTGATCGCGAGCAGTGATCCAGGGGAAATCCCAACCGGGATGCGGATCAGCGAGCTTCCCGATGGCTACATGATCACCGGGCGGTCATCGGTGTTCATGGACTACGGCGCCTCGGAGCTTCAGGCGGAATTCGTCACCCTTGTGCCGCGCAGCATGCTTTGGGACCGTAGCGATCCCATCACCAGCATGGAGCGCCATCAGCGCGCGATCCTGGCGCTGAGCCTCGTTCTGTTCATGCTGGCCGTCCTGGTGCTGTTTTCGTGGCGGCTGCGCCGCCTGGTGGACAGGGTCGGCCGATTCACCCACCAGGCCTTCGGGGTGAGGCCGGAGGCGTTCCGCAAGGGTGATGAGATCCGGGCACTGGAGGATCACTTCTCCCGCCTCACCCACGAGGTGATTTCCTCCCATGCCGCCCTGGAGAGCGAGACCGCCAGCAGGCTGGCCCTTGCCGGCGATCAGATGCGGACGCGGGCCGAGGTTGCCCGCCTGAACGTCCTCCAGTCGGTGACCATGGCCATGGGCGTCGGCGTCGTCCGAATGCGGAATGGCTGGCTATGCGCGGAAAACGAAGTCATGGAACGGTTCGTCGCCGAGTGCGACGGGCTCCTTGAGCACATTCATGGTGCCGCTCGGGACAAGGATATCGAGGAGATCGACCGCGACGGCGAGACACGGGTGTTTCTGGTCACCCATCCGCCGGGGCTCGAGGATGATGTCTGGCTGGTGCGGGACGTCACGCTCCGTCGCCGCAACGAGCAGGCCATCCGCGGCATGGCTCTGTTTCCCAGCCAGAACCCGTTTCCGGTTCTCCGTGTCGGGGATGACGGCACCGTGCTCAGCGCCAACGCCGCGAGCCAGGATCTGTTGAGGACGCTTCTGGCCGATGTAGGAAAGCAGGTGCCGAGGGCCTGGCGCGAGCGGATCGCCCGCGTCCTTGCCGACGGAACCATGCGGGAGGTGGACGCCATGGTGGGCGACCGCGT
The DNA here is from genome assembly GCA_046269335.1 of Alphaproteobacteria bacterium. Classification (GTDB taxonomy): domain Bacteria; phylum Pseudomonadota; class Alphaproteobacteria; order Rhodospirillales; family Rhodospirillaceae; genus JADFXL01. The sequence goes on from JBKACM010000235.1 coordinate 2,706, forward strand.
TCTGTCGCTGGCGATGGTGCCGCTTCCCGACGACGGCTATGTGAACATCTATGGGCGCGACATGACCGCGCAACGGGACGCGGAACGCGCGCTGGTGCGCGCCAACGCCGATCTGGAAGTCCGGGTCAGGGATCGGACCCGGGACCTGTTCCTGGAGGTCGAGGAGCACAGGCGCACCGAGCGGGCATTGCGCGATGCCAAGGAGCGCGCCGAGTCCGCCGACCGGACCAAGTCGGAATTCCTGGCCAACATGAGCCATGAGCTGCGCACGCCGCTCAACGCCATCATCGGCTTTTCCGAACTCATGTCGGCGGAGGCGCTTGGTCCCATCGGGCAGCCTCTGTATCGGGATTACCTGAATGACATCATGCACTCCGGCCACCGCCTGCTGGGCGTGATCAACGACATCCTGGACATGTCGAAGATCGAGATGGGACAGGAGCGATTGATCCTCGATGCCGTGGACATCGGGACCATGGTGGACTCGACGATTCGGATGGTGCGCGGTCGCGCCCACCAGGCCGGGCTGTCCCTGTCGTCAAACCTGCCCGAGAATCCGGGCCATGTCGCCGCCGACGGCCTGCGTCTGCGACAGGCGCTTCTCAATCTGCTGACGAACGCCATCAAGTTCACCCCGTCGGGAGGCGAGGTTCGCGTCGATGTGGCGGTCGATGACCGGCACCTGGTGATCGACGTCCATGATACCGGCATCGGCATGACCGACTCCGAGATCGCAGTGGCTCTGCGGAAATTCGAGCAGGTGGATGGGCGACTTGCCCGCAAGTACGAAGGCACGGGGCTTGGCCTGACCCTCGCCGCCCGCTTCGTCGAGATGCACGGCGGATCACTGGGACTGCAGAGCCTGAAGAACATCGGCACCACCGCTACCATCACCATCCCGCGTTCCCCGATCGGCGCGGATGATGCCGACCAGAATCATGATGGAGCTGATAATGAAGATGTGTCTGAGCCCACAATGATGAAGCGGATCATGTGGGATATATCGGGTCCGTTGGAGGGGAGTGAGAAAATACACTCACCGTCATGTGGCTTTCAACCACGATACATGGGCGGATTGGATAGGGCAGTTCTCCCGATGTGACCCGGGACGCGTGCGCACATAGTGA
>JBKACM010000236.1:0-3799 GCA_046269335.1 Alphaproteobacteria bacterium
CCGCGCGATCGTTCGCGCGCAAGCCAAGGGGCCGGACGGCCCCGCCGGCGATTGAGGGCGCTGATCGGTCACGATCAGCGCGGACTGGTATTACTTGCCGAGACGTGGTCTCAGCTTTTTCCATGCGGAGAAAGGCAGCTTTATCGCACGGCAACCGTCAATCGTTGTCTCACCTGCTCATAAATCTCGACCACACCTGGCATCGTCAAGGTTACGGCCAGCCCGAACGGGACCATTTCGTCAATGGGCGTTCCCTGATCCGGTTTTCGCTGAACCGTCAGTGGAATCCACAGATCGTCATCTACTCTCGGCGCGCGGTCCCCCGTCCACCGTCGGGAAAATACGGTGCCGCGATTTGACTGATTGGAATCGGGTTGATCGGCATCCGGGTCTACTTGCAAGCGCTTGATTTCTTCCTTTGGTTTCAACAGTTCGAGCCGAACCGCCCGATAGACGTTGCGCCCGGGAGAAACAGGCGTGAACCACGCAAGGGTTGCCGACATGGAATGAGGCTGTTCTCTCCCGCCCATAACGATCGGTACCGGCACCCGAATCGTTGCCTTCGTGTCAGGGGCCAGTTCCCCCACTGCCCAGAAAGTCGCCCGATCCTCTGCGCAAGCAATCGCATCATCGCTGTCCACGAAGCCATAGCCAAAATACCGTCGAATATTATCCTTCTGGCGGGAGTGATATTTACCTTCGGGAGGCCCCACCGTTGCGCGGATAAGGGATGCTGCGGCGTCCGGCCACCTGGCCGGATGGACAAGAAGCGCCTTCAGAAGAACAGCCCTTTGCCTATGGGGCAGATCCATGAACAAATCGCCGTAAGCTGCCTCCAGGGCATCGTGGATGCGGTGGCAGGTTCTTGATGCCAGCGCGGTTGCGGCGCTTGTTCCACCCGTGTAGGCCTCGGAATATTCTTGGCCCCCGACAGGGGGTGCGGCCACCTTGATGCCGGCACCACGGGAAGCCGGCGCGGGCTCAACATCGATATTCGTGCCATTTCCAACGACACGAACATGCTCCCGTGATCCCGGCATGAGAACGTCTGGCTTGACGGAACGCGCAAAACCCGGCCCAAGCGCGCTTGACGGATTGGAGATCCTCATCTCCGGATACGGATCAATAATGGTTTTACGCCGCTCCGACGCTGGGACCCAGTCATCGTTGCTGGCACCGACGGTAACACCATTCACGGTTTCGGCTGGAGAAAGCGCGCGCCGCGCCGCCTTGACCGCGTCAATCGCCAGAAGGGTTGCCTTCGCCCGATCCCCTCCCTGAGCGCTCTCGAAGGCAATACTTGTTGGGAACGCCCGCACATCGAATCGAGTCGCATAATTTCCGGCACTTACCAGAAACAGAATACCAAACTGATAGGCCAACCGGTCGAGCAGACGTGCCCAGGCTGACATTTGGCCGTGGAATGGTCGCCGAAGATTGCCGAGGGACAGATTCACAATCGTTACGCCAGGTGCCGTGGGCTCCACTCCGGAGCGCATTGTCAGAACGGCACGATAAATCATGTCCACAATCAGGCGATCCGGGGGAAACCGCTCACCTTCCCCCATCACCGGCACGATGTGGATTTTTCTCGGCAACACCGGCTCCAAACCAGGTCGATTGCGGTCGCCATGAATAAGGACCGAGGCCATCCCGGTACCATGCCTGCGGTCAGTCACTGGAGTCCCGCTTTCCAGTTCGAAAAGATCATCCACAATGACATGCCGGCGGAGAAGAGGGTGTCCCACAACCGGCACACCGTCGAGAATGGCCAGAATCGGTTTGCCCTTGGGTTCGACGGGCTCCGATGGCCGTACCTCGGTTGGATCCGAAAGCTCCAACGTCGTCGCAACGGCCTGAGGCCGGACATACATGACCGGGTCCAATCCAGCGATACCTGCTATCGAGTGCTCGATAATCTCCCGAACATACCGTACAGGAAGTTCAATAAGTAAGGCATGATAGGCAATATCTGGAAGCCGTGAACGAGAGATAACGCGACCGTTGCGTAGCGTTATAGCCTTACGAACTTCGCTCTCGCAGGTATCAGCCACATGATCATCTTTCCGAAAGACAAGTTCAACTTCCAGCACAACAAAATCGTCATCGGATCTGTCGTCGATTTCTTTTAGCAGGAAGTTACCATCAACCGGCCGCACACGGTCCATCGGCCCCCACGGTCGCAAATCTCGGAGACGTTCGAAAACCTTCCCCCACGGTGTTTCTCCACGCACAAGCTTGCCGTTCTGCCACCGCCGCCACAGGGATACCAGTTCGTTGAGCGCACGAACGTCCGGTACCATCAGATAGACAACGGGTTTCTCATCCTCATCGTCGGCAGCCAATTCCTCTTCGTCGATAAGTTCCAATCCACCGGCCTTGGCGATGGCGGCGGCGAAGTCCTTGATGGAGCCACGAACTTCGAATACCAGCAGACGTTCCGGAGCCAGCGACTCCGGATCTCGCCGCAACTCCATCGCTGAGGAATCACGATCAAGAACAGACGCCAGGCGATCGAATCTGGGAGAAAACCTATCTTTCTGCCGTTCGATCGCAAACTGCGGGGGAGAGGGAGGTGTCCCTGGATTCCCTTTTTCGCGATCTTCCAGTGCTTGCGGCACCAGCCTTAGCAACGGCTTTGTCGGATCGCTCGGCAACTTCGACACCTACAGGCACCCCCGGCCGTACCCGCGAAGACCAGAGACCAAGCTCGATAGACAGAGCCTGATCGATCGGTAACTCCCCCATTCCGAGAATATGTCTACGCCGCACATTCTGACAAAGATCCATCGCCTCAGCGTAACTTACTTCTCCGAGTTTATCACTGATTTTCTCCGTGGACAAGCGAGGCATCTCCGGCCACTGGCAAATAATCCGATCTAAAAACACGCAGAGCTGCCCTCTCGTGGGAGGTGGAAAGGCCAACCGCATCTGAAAACGGCGCCAGACAGCACGATCCAACAGTTCCGCGTGATTTGTGGCGGCAATGACAACCACATAGCTTGGCAACTGGTCCAGTTGCAGCAACAGGAAAGAAACAACCCTCTTTATTTCACCAGTTTCATGAGTATCGCCACGCTCTTTCCCAATGGCATCAAATTCATCGAAGAACAGGATGCTTGGGCGTGTCCGGACGTAGTCGAAAAGCTTCCGCAGGCGGGTATTGGTCTCACCAAGGTAGCTCCCAATCAAGGCATCGTAACGAACGACAAAAAAGGGAAGCGCCAGGGATTCGGCAATCGCTTCGGCAAAGGACGTCTTTCCATTCCCAGGCGGACCGGACAGCAACACCCGGTGTCTCGGCTCGTATCCGTGCGCTCGCAGCACATCGGCACGAGCATGCTCCTCCACGAGCTGCCTTCCACTTTCCTTGACCGGAGACGGGAGCAAGAGATCGTCAAGCCGCACCCGAGGCTCGACCTCCAGGATTGCATCCCGCCCAATTCCACCACCCGAAACCGATGTGACGTGGGGCGGCGGAGTGACCACGACAGCCGAGAGGGCTCGCTGAAGCCGATCGGCGAGAACATGATGTCTCTTCGCCCGCTCATCGGCCATCAGCGCTTCCGCTGTCGTTTTCAGCAACTCCCGATCGCCGGATGCACCGGCGCGAACGAGGGAAATCAAAAGATCACTGCGTGTCATCGACGCACGCCATACCAATCACTACCTTCCGTCGCAAATTCGGGGCAACCGTCCGCCCGTCCGCCGATCTTATCGATAAACCCCACTTCATGCAGCCGATATCCGTCTTGCTGTCGGCGGCAGCCTGCGCCTTCTCCTCGCGCTTCTTCAATTC
>JBKACM010000237.1:0-3793 GCA_046269335.1 Alphaproteobacteria bacterium
GGGTGGAGGCGAGGCTCGCCGAGCGATCCCTGCCATGGGCGACCGGCCCGGGAAGGGAGGGGGTCCGCTCTCCCTCGGGAACCGAACCGGAGACGTTCGGAGCGACCGACGGCGCGGCTGAAGAAGCCACCGGAGTCCCTCCGGCCGCGTTCTGCACCTGCGTCTGCGCCATCTCCGGCGGCGGCCGTTTCCCCCCCCCCAGATACGGGAAAGCGATCAGTATCGCCATGGACAGGGTGACGGCGAGGATCAGGTTGCGCTGTTCTGGCATAAGTTCCGCACCCGCGTGCGAGCCCTAAGGTTCGGACCAAGATTGATTGATTGCAAGACGACCGCCTCAACGACTCCCGGGGACCGGATCGTAGCCTTCCCCACCCCAGGGATGGCAACGGGCAATTCTACGAACCGCCAACCACCCTCCCCTTATCGCACCGTGACGCTCCAACGCCTCCAGGGCATAGGCCGAGCAGGTCGGTCGATAACGGCAACTCGGCGGCAGGATGGGCGACAGCAGGAGCTGATACCCCCGGACCAGCAACTTCAACCCCTCTCTGAGCGGGTTCATGTCGCACCACCGGAGGCCTCGCGCGCGCCACCACGACCGGACCCGCCGCCCGTCCCCACCCTGGCAAGGGCGGTCCTCAGGTCCAGGACCAGATCGGCAAACGGGCGTTCCAACGTACCGCCCCGCCCGATGAGCACGTAGTCGAAGCCAGGACAAGCGGCACCAGGCATGACGAGCCCCGCCGCGGCCTTGAGGCGCCGGCGCACCCGATTGCGGACGACGGCGTTGCCGACCTTGCGGGTGACGGTGAATCCCACCCGGACGACATCACCCCCCGAAGCCTCCCCCACCATAGGTGCGGCCTGCAATATCAGCCCCGGAGCCACCCATTTCCTCCGCCCACCCGCGACCCGCAGAAAATCCGGCCGCCGTTTCAGCCGCTGGATCGCAACCCGGGCGTCAGCCACCGGCGACACGGCCCAAAGCCTAGGCGGACAGCCGCTTGCGGCCCTTGGAGCGGCGATTGGCGACCACGGCACGCCCACCCACGGTCGACATGCGGGCGCGAAAGCCATGGCGGCGAGCCCGAACCAGCTTGCTTGGCTGAAAAGTACGCTTCACGAGACCAACTCCATCGCAACAAACTCAAGGGATTCCCAGCCGTTGTATACGGGGTGAGCGATGCTGAGTCAATGAGCGCCGACGCTAGGGGCAGCGCCGACTGGGGGCCAATCGGACGGGCCCGATTGTCGTGACGTCAGTGCACCTTCATCAGCAGCCCGACCAGAAGCCCCATCTGGGCCAGGAACAGCGGGATCATCCACCGGAGAATCTCGTTCTTGGAGCGCTCGACCTTCGCGTCTATTCTGAGGTCGACTTCGCGAATATCCCCACGGACAACGGCAACATCGGCCTTGAGGACGACAATATCGGCCTTGACGGCGGCGACATCGGCCTTGACGGCGGCGACATCGGCCTTGACGGCGGCGACATCGGTCTTGAGAGCGGCGACATCGGTCTTGAGAGCGGCGACATCGGTCTTGAGAGCGGCGACATCGGTCTTGAGAGCGGCAACATCGGCCTTGAGGACGACGATATCGGCCTTGACGGCGGCAACATCGGTCTTGAGAGTGGCAACATCGGCCTTGAGGACGACAATATCGGCCTTGACGGCGGCGACATCGGTCTTGAGAGCGGCAACATCGGTCCTGGTCGCCAGTTCCTGACCCGTCGCGTCGGCAAAGGCCCCGGCGGCGGCCTTGGCCTGAACGGGCGTAAAACCTCCGGCTTCCAGCTTCTCGGCAAATTTCAACGTGTCAAACGCGACGGCCGTCATGCTGTCCTCCCTCGCTCCAGGATGAGACGATGGACGCATAGAGTCAATGGAGGGAATGCCCCGCCATAAACCTGCCGTTGCGGTCGGGTGCCGCGGCCGTTAAGCTGACCTCCGGACATAAAGTTGACGGCGACGATGCCCGAAACAAGAGCCACTGGACCCGGGCCGTGACGCAGGCAGTTACCCTTTTCAGGGACGACGGAGGCAGGCATGAGCCCCTGGGCGTCACGGTGCCCCTTTTTCGGGGGGTTCCGACCGGGCCGTTGACGGAAATCCTGGCGGATTGTCCGATTCTCTCGTTCCTCGACCAGGAGACGCTGTTGTCCGTAGGGCAGGTGAACGAAAAGCTGTATATCGTTCTGGAAGGTCGACTGACCGTCCACCTTGGTAGACCGGAGTCTCCGCTCCTGATCCCCATCGAAGTCGGCAACTGCGTCGGGGAGATGTCCATTGCCGATCACACCCCGGTATCGGCGAAGGTCGTCGCCGAACCCGGTTGCCGGGTCCTGGCGATCGATGGCGAAGTGGTTTGGAACCGTCTTGCCCTGTTGCAGGGATTTTCGCGCAATCTTCTCGTCAACCAGGCGGAGCGGCTGCGGCACACCAATCAGGAACTGGTCAACAAGATGCGCCGGGAACTGGAGTACCAGCAACTGGAACGGGATCTGGCCGTCGCGAACGAAATTCAGCTCAGCATGCTCCCCCGTCATTTCCCGCTGTACCCGGAGCGGACGGAATTCGACGTTTTTGCCACGATGGTCGCGGCCCAGGAAGTGGCCGGGGATTTTTACTATATTTTCCTGATCGATCACGACCACCTGTTTTTCGTCATCGGAGACGTCTCCGGTAAGGGCGTATCCGCCGCCCTGCTCATGGCCAAGGTGATCACCCTGTTCCGGGCCCTGGCCTCGCCGGGATTGCCGATCAACGAGATACTGCGGAGAGTCAATGCCCAGTTGTGCCGTGACAACGACGCCTGCATGTTCGTAACGGTCCTGTGCTGTATCCTGGAAACCTCCACCGGTATCGTCGAATTCGCCAACGGGGGTCACGGCGAGCCCCTGGTCGGGATGGACCGCGAATTCGAATTCCTCCCGCTCCCCCTCGGCAGGCTGCTTGGGCTTGACGACCAGCTGGATTTCGATGTCGGCCGGGTGACGCTGATGCCGGGACAGATGATGCTCCTCTACACCGACGGCGTCACCGAAGCCTACAGCCAGACCCACGAGATGTTCTCGGAAGAAAGGCTGCGGGGAGGGTTGAACCGGATCGGTTCGGAGGATGTCACCAATACCGTCCTGGGTTTGAATATCCTGGTGTCTACCCACGCCAACGGCGCACCACAGTCCGATGACATCACCCTGCTGGCGGTGAAGTTCACTCCGACAGGATTCGTCTGATCTCCGCCAGCAGGCCTTGAGCCCCAGCCTCGACCAGATCCAGGACGTGTTCAAAGTCCCCGGCATCGCCGTAGTAGGGGTCCGGCACGTCGCGGGAGCCAAGCTCCGGGGTGAAGGACAGAAACATTTTCACCCGGTCGGCCTTGTCCCGGGGACAATCCCGCAACAGATCCCGATAGTGGCCCCGATCCATGGCCAGGATGTGGGTGAACCGGCCATAATCCTGCGGAATCACCGGCCGGGCGCGCAGGTGACCAAGATCCACCCCCCGGCGACGCGCCGCCGCCTGGGCGCGCCGGTCCGGCGGTTCGCCCTCGTGCCAGGCGGCAATACCGGCCGAATCGACGAGAACACGATCGGCGATCCCCTCCCGCTCCACCAGGTGTCGAAACACGCCCTCGGCGGTGGGAGAACGGCAGATGTTGCCCGTACAGACGAACAACACCCCGACGGATTTCCTGGTTTCCCTCATGCAGCGGCCTCTACATCCGGATTATACCAGACCGAGATGAGCTTGACTCATCACGGTCTGGGAATGGCGCATTGAGCGCC
>JBKACM010000238.1:0-3782 GCA_046269335.1 Alphaproteobacteria bacterium
CCCCCCAGCCCCCAGGGTTTGCACCGACGGCATTGGCTGCGCCATGCTTTCCCGGCGGGATTTGGTGGCATTGCGCAGAGCCTCGGCAAAGCCGTTCCACGCCGCGACCTGCGGCTCGGCAATGCGAAGTTCTGCCCGGAGGAAAGCGATGTGGCCATCAATGTGCTCGGACATGTCCTGCGCCACCGCGGCCGCGTGCCCAGCGTGGCCCATTTTACCCATGTGACCCATGTGACCCATCTGACCCATCTGATCCATGCGCTTCATGTGATCCATATGGCTCATCGGCATCGTGGAGGCCGTGCCCTGTCCATCCCCGCCCTCTTCCATCATGGGGCCGCCCATCATGTGGCCCATGCCGCCGCAACCGGAGCCCGCGCCACACTGCTGGTGCATTCCAGCCATGGGTGATCCCACCGGGGCGTTCATACGAGTGGAAGCAGGGGCCGGAGAAACGGCGGGTGCCGCCGGCACCAGAGCCGTCGCCGGAGGAGGCAGCGCGGTGGGCGAAGTCGCTTCGACGGCACCGGCGTTCGATCCGGTCATCAGGCCGATGGCGGCGGTAACGATGGCCAAGGTATTTCGTATCGTCATAAGGGGTCTCCTGGTGATGTGTGCGTCGGGGCACGTCCGGGTGCATTATGGACGGGAAGAGTCCGGAGTTCGATCAAACTTTCGCGAGGAAAACCGCACCAGAAACGTGGTCTTCCCGTCGCCCCTCCGGGCGCTCACGACCTGCGCGGAGGTGGGAAAATCAGACTGAAGGTAGCCCCACCACCAGGTGTTTCCGAAACCCTGGCCTCGCCGCCGTGGGTTTCCATGGTCTTGCGGACGATGGCAAGGCCAAGCCCCGCCCCACCCCGATTGCGGTCGGCACGCCAGAATCTCCGAAAAATCTGCTCCCGCTGCGCCGGAGGCACACCCTCTCCGTGGTCGATCACATGCACGGCCGGCTCGACAGTAACCTGGACGGTCACCAGGGTTCCGGGGGCGGTGTGGGCAATGGCGTTTTCCACCAGATTGCGAACCGCCCCCACGATCGCCTCCACGTGACCATGCACCGGAATGGAGTCCTTCTCTGCGTCCACTTCCAGGCTCTTGCCGGCGGAAACAGCCAGTGGAGCCAGAAAACCGGCCACATCGCTTGCGATCTTCGCCAGATCGGCCTGTTCTCCGGCGGGAAAGGTCAGCACGTCCAGTTGCGCCACTTTCAGCAGTTGCGCCACCAGCCTGGCCATGCCGTCCAGATCCCGGCGCAAGGCAGCGGCGGCCTGGCGGTCTTCCAGCAGATCCACCTGCGCCGCCAGTACCGCGAGCGGCGTGCGCAACTCATGGGCGGCATCGGCGGTGAACTCGCGCTGGATACGCAATCCGGCATCCAGGCGGTCCAGAGCCTTGTTCATCGCCTCCACCAGAGGCAGGATTTCCGTCGGCACGTTGGCGGTCGGCAACCGCACATCGGCGGCGGAGGGCCCGATCTCGGCGGCCCTCTCCGACAACTCCCGCAACGGGCTCAGGGTCCGCCGCACGGTGATGATGCTGATCCCCAGGAGAATCGCCAGAAACGGGGCCACGAGCCAACCGAACCGCGCCAGAAACTCCTGCCACAGCCGACCGTCAAGAATGTCGTCCGGCCCGAGGCTGCGCCCACCCCTGGCGATAATGGCCACGTCCATCCATACGTAGATGAGCGCGATTCCCGCCAGGGTGACCAGGGACAGGCGAACGGCGACCCGCTGAAACAGCGATGGCAACGGCGGGGAAGGAGGAGGAGAGGAGGCTTTGCCCTTCACCCTTTGCCTTCCATCCTGCCCTCCATCAGCAGATAGCCGATCCCCCGCATGGTATGGACGGAAAGATTGGCGTTGACGGCCAACAGCCGCTTGCGCAGCCGGGAAACCAGAGCTTCCACCGAGTTGGAGGTGACCTCCTCGCCGATTCCATAGATGCCATCCTCGATCACCGACTTGGGCACCACCCGTCCGGCCCGCCGCAACAGATGCTCCAGAACCTCCGTTTCCCGGCGGGACAGCCCGACCAGACCGCCATCAACCCGGACCTCCCGCGCCACCGTGTCGTAGGACAGATTGCCGAGCGTCAGGGTAACCCCGAGCCCCTCGCCCGGCCGGCGCAGCAGCGCCCGCAGCCTGGCCACCAGTTCCTCCATGGCAAAGGGCTTCAGAAGATAGTCGTCGGCTCCGCTGTTGAGGCCCCCGACCCGGTCGTCGATGCCGTCCCTGGCGGTCAGAATCAGCACCGGCGTGTGGTCACCGCGGTTGCGCACCTCGCGCAGAAGCTCCAACCCGTCCATGTCCGGCAGACCAAGGTCCAGGGCCACGACGTCGTAGCGGGCCCCGGACAGGGCGGCCCTGGCCTCGGCCCCGGTGGAGAAGGCATCGACGGCAAACCCGGCCTTCTGAAGGCCGGCCACCACGAGTTCCGTCAGCCGACCGTTGTCCTCGACCAGCAGGATTCGCATGGTCCCCCCAACTTTTTGCCTCAAGGGCGATACGGCCTATCCTAGAACGGTTTTCACCGGAGTAAAATCGCCCCACCGCTCCAGCCCTGGGCCCTCATGATTATTTCCGCCAGCTACAAGACCGATCTTCCGGCCTTCTACGGGGCCTGGTTTGCAAACCGGCTGGCGGCCGGCTACTGCCGCGTGGTCAACCCCTACGGCGGGCCACCTTTCACCGTGCCGCTGACGCCGGAGACGGTGGACGGCTTCGTGTTCTGGACCCGTAACACGGAGCCATTCTTGGACGGGTTGGCGATGGTACGCAACCTCAAATTTCCTTTTGTCATCCAGTATACGATCACCGGCTATCCCCGCGCACTTGAGTCCTCGGTCCTTGACGCGGAACGGTCGGTGGCGCAGGTCCACGCCCTGGCAGCAACGTATGGTCCGCGCGCGGTGGTGTGGCGTTATGACCCGGTGATCTTCACCAGTCTGACGCCCGCCCGCTGGCACCTGGAGCGATTCGCAGCCCTGGCGAAAGCATTGGCCGGAGCGGTGGACGAAGTGGTGCTGTCCTTCGCCCATGTCTATCGCAAGACCGCCCGTAATCTGGAAGCGGCGGCGCGGGCGCACGCCTTCACCTGGCGGGATGCCGAACCGGAGGAAAAACAGACACTGCTGGCCGAATTCGCGTCGATCGCCCGGGACCATGGCCTGACCCTTGGCCTGTGCGGACAGGACTCGCTGCGAATCCCCGGCGTAGAGGAAGCCAGGTGCATCGACGCCCGCCGTCTTGGCGACATCGCGGGCCGCACGATCCCGGCCCGCCCCAGGCCACATCGGAGTTGCGGTTGTGTCCAGTCCAGGGACATCGGGGCCTACGAGACCTGCCCGCACGGGTGTGTCTACTGCTATGCCGTGAGCCGCCGTGCCGAGGCCAGGCGTCGGCACCAGCTTCATGACCCTTTGGGCGCGTTTCTCTTTCCTCCGGCCATGCCTCCGCCTTCCGATTAACGAATTCTTGAACAAACGCTGTTGTAACTGGAGGCTGGTGCCGATCCGGAAACGGTGCCGGGGAGTGGGGCATGTCCTCCATCACAGTCAGCGGCACCCAGAAACTGGGACAGCCATACGATACCGTAACGGGTAGCACCGGGACGGATACCGTCACGCTGTATGACGGCGGGGAAACCGCGCTCATCACCCTGGTGGAAACGATCCTGGGCGGCGTCGGCGTCAACGTCGTCACCCTGGGCAGCACCGGCAGTTCCGTCACCATCGCGGCCTTGCAGAGCCTGACCGGCGGCACCGGCACGGATGTCCT
>JBKACM010000239.1:0-3775 GCA_046269335.1 Alphaproteobacteria bacterium
GTGTGTTTGTAGGTGTTTGAGTGTTAGTTGTGGTATTAGTAGGTGTATTTGTTGGTGTGTTGGTTGGTGTCTGTGTATTTGTTGGTGTTTGTGTTTTTGTTGGTGTATTTGTTGGCGCGACCGCTTCCTCATGCCCAAAATTCAGGCAACAGGAGCCTCTCTCATGCCTCCGTTCGTCGCCATGATCGATGCCTGCTTTGCCGCCTTGGGCGAGAACGCCCTCTATCAGCCGGCCGATGGCAGTCCTTCCCGCTCGGTCCGCGTGATCGTCAAGCGGATGGACTCCGTCACCGTACTCGGGACGACCCAGGTGGTGGCTGCCACTGCCGCCATTGACGTCCGTATCGCCGAGGTTCCCATGCCGCAGGTGGGCGATCGTGTCGCCCTCCTGAGCGGTGTCTTTTACGTCGTTGCCAGCGATCCGCTGCGCGACCCCGAACGACTGGTGTGGACTCTGTCCACCAGTCCGCCCGCCCTCTGGGATCCGTCCGCCGGCTTGGGGCCGGGGCCGGTCGATGGGGGCGGTTTCTGAACATCACAACCAACTTTTCCTGGAGAGTATCATGACCGGTCAAGTCATTCGCCTGCGCCGTTCCTCCGTCGCCAACGCCGTGCCGGCCCCGTCCGATCTGGTGGACGGCGAGTTTGCCTTCAATCTGGCCGATAAGCGTCTGTTCGCCAAGGACGCCGCCGGCAACGTGGTCGATATCGGCGGTTCCAGTTACGCCCTGGTGGACAGCCCGGCGTTCACTGGTACCCCCACCACGCCTACCGCGCCGGACGGCAGTCACGACCTCACCATCGCCAACACCGCTTTCGTCAAGAAGGCCCTGGACAAGGCCATCGCCGGCCTCGACTTCCAGCGCGACGTGCTGGCGGTGCAGAGGGACGGCAGCCTCGATCCCGGTGCCACCCCGGCGGTCGGCGATCGCTATATCGTCACCAATCCGGCGGCCCTGAACGCCCATTTCGGCAGCATCGCCAATGTCGCTGCCAACGATATCGTCGAGTTCAATGGCACCGCGTTCATTGTCAACTATGCCGTGGCCGCCGCCGGTCCGGGGGCTCTGGCGTGGGATCGGGCACTGGCTCGCTGGCTCCGCTGGGATGGCACCGTCTGGGACGTCTTCGGCGGGTTGTCCGGAGTCAGCGGCGGCTATGGCATCACCGTCACCGGTGACACCATCGTTCTCTCTCTCGACAAGCTTTCCGATCTCGGCACGGCGGCGGAGACCGACGATATGGTCGCTATTACCGACACCTCCAACGGCAACGCGACCATGAGGGTGTCGGTGCAGAACCTGATTGCCAAAGCCGTCATCGACGGTGGCGCATACTGATCAAGGGGGCCGGCATGGCAAACAACGTGATCAAGTTGAAACGCTCGGAAACGCCGGGTGCCGTGCCGGCCCCTGAGGATTTGGAGCTTGGCGAGTTGGCACTGAATGTTGCCGACGGTGTCATTTTCATGAAATTGGCTGACGGCAGCGTGATGGAAGTCGGCAATGTCTCGCCGGTGTTCGACGGAGGCACGTTCTGACGGGGGCTGGCATGTCCAATATCTTGAAGCTGAAACGATCGTCAGCGGCCGGCGTGGTGCCAGCCCCCAACCAACTCGTGCTCGGCGAGTTGGCCGTCAATGTCGCCGATGGCCGCGCCTACCTGCTCAAACTTGACGGCAGCGTAGTCGAGGTTGGCAACGCCCCGGGTACGGTGCCGATGGATCTGGCGTGGTCCTTCACCGGCAAACCGGATCCGGACGGGGTCCTGTTCCGGCAGGTATTCGTCCGCCCGGTGGCCTTTCCCGTCAACCTGACGGGGTCCCTCGGAGTGATGGAGGCCCCACGCAGGAAGCACACCATCCTGGACCTGCGCCGCAACGGCATCGTCTTCGGGACGATGATCTTTGCGGCCGGCAGCACCTTCGCCACCTTCATTGCCCAATACGAAACCCGTTTCAATGTCGGCGACAGGTTCAGCGTAACGGCCACGGTCCGCAAAAAATTGAAACCGGTCACCTGCACACTGGCTGGCGTGCATTGAGATGGCAACCAAGCGCGAGCGGGTCCTCTCCGCCTTTTTCTCCCGGCTGGGATCGATCCCCGACGCCGCCGTGGTGCGCAATGAGGCTTTGCCGGTGCGCATTCCGGACGGCGGCCTCGTGGTAATGCGGGACGGAGATGCCGGGCAGCCCGACATCACCCTGAACCCACGCGCCGAGTACTACGCCCACCGCATCATGATCGAGGTCATCACCATCGGGGATGCGACCGCGTTGGATACCCTGTTGATCGCCCTCGGCAACGCCCTGGCCGGTGACGAGACCCTGGGCGGTCTCGCCGAGATGCTGACCATCCTGGCACCCGAGGTCGGCATGACCCCGGTAGAAAACGCCGCTACCCTCCGCCACGCCACCGTCCCGGTGGTGGTGGAGTATCAGGTTACCGGCCCGCTACGCGAGGAATAGGAAGAGAGGAAGATGCGTGGGGCCTTGGGCCCCCCGCGCCCCCCATTCCGGGAGACGTCAATGACCAAGAAACGTGCCTACGGTGCCGACGCCCGCCTGATCGCCAGCCTGGAGACCACCTACGGCACCGCTCCGCCCACCGGCACCTACCGCAGCCTGGACTTCAAGCAGACGGACCTGAGCGCCGAGCAGCAACTGGGCGACGATCCCCTGCTGGGGCGCGGCCGCAATGCCCAGGATCCCTATCGCAAGTTCGTGGTCGACGAGGGCTCGATCGAGATTCCGCTCGACGTGCGCGGCACCGGGTTCTGGCTGATGGCACTGTTCGGGGCCCCGCTATCCACCGCGCTGGTTGACGGTGGCCACAGCCACGTCTTCGCCGCCGGTACCGATACCGTTCCCAGCCTGGCTCTCGAGATCGGCCATCCCAAACTGGTCACTCCGGTGTTCTTCCGCCATACCGGGGTCGTCGCCGAGAGCCTCGACTTTGACATGGGCAAGGACGGCCCGGCCAACGCCACCCTCAAGCTGGTGGCCCAGGGCGAGGACAGTTTCGCCACCACCATCGATTCCAATCCGGAACCGTTCAGTCTGAAACGGTTCAGTCAGGCCAGGGGCTACGTCAAACGCGGTGGGACACCGCTTGCCGGAATCACCGGCGGCAAGTTCAGCTTTTCGAACACATTGGAGCGGGTGCGCACCATCCGGGACGACGGCCGCATCGACGGTGCCGATCCCACCATCGCCACCGCAGTCATGCCACAAGGCATGCGTTCCGCATGACGGCAACCTGACCCTGCGCTTCGACGGCACCACCCTGGTGGCCGAGGCGCTGTCCGGGGCTCCGATCAGCCTGGAATACGGCTTCACCGACGGCGCTGGCAACAGCCTGTCGTTTCTGCTGCCTCGCGTGTTCCTGCCCAAGCCCAAGTACAAGATCCCCGGCCCCGGTGGCGTGGAGGCGGCCTTCGATTGGCAGGCAGCATTCGACGAAACGAGCGGTGCCATGCTGACCGTGACCCTGACCAACGACATCGTCGGTTACCCTTCATGATCCATATCCAGTTCGAGGGCGACCTGCGCCGGATTCTGGAAAATCATCTCCAAAGCCTCGGTACCACCGTTGCCCTGGCCGTGGCGGAGGCCACCCGAGGGCCTCAGACAGGACCTCAAGAACCAGACGACCCAGGCCGGGCTTGGGCCACGCCTCGCCGGCACCTGGCAAGGCCGGGTTTATCCCAACAACGGCCTTGATGCCGCCGCCGTCGTCCATACCGGGGCCCCGACCATCCTCAACACCTTTGCCGC
>JBKACM010000240.1:0-3770 GCA_046269335.1 Alphaproteobacteria bacterium
GTAAAGCCCGCGCGGCGCTTGAGCGTACCGTCTGTGCATATTTTGACCCACGGGTCAAAATATCTGCACGGCGGTATCATACCAGTGAGCCGATGAGATGACTCATCGACTCACTGGTAAAGCCCGCGCGGCGCTTGAGCGTACCGTCTGTGCCTATTTTGGCTCATGGGTCAAAATATCTGCACGGCGGTATCAAGCCTCGTGACGGGGGGGGACGAAAGCCGATGAGTTCCACCCATAATCGATCCGCGCGCCGCAAGGGAAAAGCCGCCGCTCCGGTCAGGAACGTCGCCCCGCCGCCACCACCCCCGTCGCCGCCACCTTCCTCCACGCCCTCCGGTACGTTCACCATCGAGCAGGCCTTCAACATCGCGGTGGAGCGCCATGTTGCCGGGGATACGACCTCGGCGGCAGCCATCTACCGGCAGATTCTGGCGGTGCGTCCAGCACATCCGGAGACGTTGCACAACCTGGGACTCCTGGAGATGCAGGCCGGACGAACGACCGAGGCGGAGGACCTGTTCCGGCGGTCGCTGGAAGCCCGCCCCGGGTATCTGGCGGCCATGAAAAGCCTGGCCGCCATTCTGGTCGGGACCGCCCGCGGCCCCGAGGCCGAAACGTTATACGGCGAGATCCTGAACGCCAATCCCGATGACCACGACTGTCTGAATGCCCTGGGACGTCAACGGTTCGAGCGCAACGACCCGGAAGCAGCGGTGGCTCTGTTCGAGCGGGCTGCTGCCCTGTCCCCCACCAACGGTGAGTACCAGACCAACCTGGGAGCCATGTGCCGGATCGTCGGCCGGTTCCAGCAGTCGGCGCAGGCCCTGCGGCGTGCCGTCCAGATTCAGCCCGCCTCGGCGGAAAGCTGGAGCAATCTGAGTTCCACCCTGAAAATGCTGGGTGGATTCGATGAAGCCATGGCTTGCATCCGCAGGGCCGGGCGCGTCAATCCGTCCTTCGCGGCGGCGCGCTGGAATGAATCCCTGACCCTTCTCCTTCAGGGTGCCTACGAGGAAGGGTGGAAGCTGTACGACTGGCGTTGGAAGACCGCCGGCTTTCCGTCTCCCATCCGGCAGTTCCCGCAACCGGCCTGGCAGGGTGAAGACCTGTCCGGACGGCGATTGCTGGTCCATTGGGAGCAGGGGTTCGGCGATACCTTGCAGTTTGCCCGCTATCTCCCACTGCTGAAGGCACGGGGTGCCACCATCATTTTTGAAAGCCAGAAGGCTTTGCTGCGCCTGTTTCGGGGGCTTGAAGGCGTCGATGAACTGGTGGAGGTGGCGACACCTCTGCCCCCCTTTGACGTTTACGTGGCCCTGATGAGTATACCGGCCCTGGTGGGAACGACCCTGGCGACGATCCCGGCCAAGGTGCCCTACCTGACCGCGGACCAGGCCCTGAGGACGGAGTGGTTCGATCGCCTGGGCTGGAACAAAGAGGTCGACGGCACCAGACCCTTGCGAGTCGGCCTGGTGTGGGCGGGCAGCGATACCCACGGCGATGATCGCTTTCGTTCCCCCGGGCTCGCGGCCCTGACAGGGCTTCTGACCGTCCCCGGTACCCGCTTCTATTCCCTCCAGTTTGGTCCCAGGCGAGACGACATGCAGGCGGTAGCTTCATTCCTGAACACCCATCCCATGCCCGACCTGGGCGGTTCCTTCGCCGACTTCGCCGATACGGCGGCGGTGGTCTCGGGGCTCGATCTGGTGATCAGCATCGACACATCCGTTGTCCACCTGGCCGGAGCCCTGGGCAAGCCGGTATGGATGCTGACCCCGTTTGCCCCCGACTGGCGCTGGCTTCTGGGAAGGAACGACAGTCCCTGGTACCCGAACCAGCGTCTGTACCGGCAGCCGGCTCCAGGGCCGGCGTGGGCCGATGTTATCGCCAGAATCAGGAATGATCTTCTGATTCTGGCCCGTAAAACCGGAGGAGCAGGTTATGAGCGAACGTGAGATGGAGATTGTCCCGCTGTTCGCACGGCAGGACCGGATATCCATCGACGTCGGTGCCGCCCACGGCGAGTACACGTCCCGACTGGCCAAATCCAGCCGTTTCGTCTACGCCTTCGAGCCGCTGTACGAACTGTATCGGGACACTCTTTCCCCCATACTCCAGGGCAACGCCAACGTATCCATCCTGCCCTGCGCCGTATCGAACCAGGCGGGACGGGCGGTGATCCGGGTGCCGTTCTTCGGGGACAAGTGGCAGCCCTACCGCGCCAGCATCTCCCAGGATTTTGCCGGCGTGCAACACCAGGATTACGACGTGCCGGTGGTGACCCTGGACAGCCAGCACATCGACGACGTCGGCTTCATCAAGATCGACGTGGAGGGCAACGAACTCAACGTCGTCACCGGGGCCATGGACACCATCCGCCGTTGCCGCCCGGTGTTGCTGATCGAGATGGAGCAGCGCCATATCCCGGGCAACCTGATCACCACCATCGAAGTGATCGAATCCCTGGGCTATAGCTCGTACATCTTCCGCAACGGCCGGATCGAGGAACGGCACACCCTGGACCTGATCGAAATCCAGCGGGAGGGTCTGGCGCGGCTGGACCCGGAAATCTATCTCAACAACATCTTCTTCATGCCGACCGAACGCAAGGGGCGCAACCTGGGCTGGATCACTCCCTTTGCCTCCCTGGACGAAACGGTGCCCGGACTCTGGAGGCGCTATGACGAACGCCATGGCAGGCCCGGTGTCTGCAACTGGGTTCTGGCGGATCGGAGCGGAGACCCCGGACCTCTTCTCTTCGACGGAAAATTGCAACGCCTATGGAACCGTGGGGGAGACTTCCGCCCCCGGGAACTGGTGCGGGCGGTGGAAAATCTGGACGTTGGCCGGGTGGTCCTCCACTACGAGGCTGGTCTTTTTCCGCCCCTGCACTTCGATGCCCTGATCAAGGACCTGGCGGCCTGTGGGGTTCGCATCGTGGTCGTGTTCTCTTCCCTGGTGGAAAGCACCCTGTATCTGGCCTCCATCGGACTTTGCCGGCAGTTGCTTTTCTCCACCGCGGAGGGGCTGGCCATGGCCAGGGGCCGGGGTTGGAACAACAGCGCCCTCCTGCCGGAAGACCCGACGGCAGCGGCCGATCTATTGCGGGATCTGATGTCATGAAACGCAAACTGATCTTTCAGTGGGCCATCTCCTCCTATTTCGGCTGGGGCGTCTATGGCCTCAACCTGGCCCTGAATGGCCGTTCCGAGAATATCACCCTTGCCACCGCCTGCGGATTCAGCCTGGATCGGATCAATATCGATGCCGCCCGACTGTGGCTGTTGCGGGATTTCTTCACCGTCAGCCAACGATTGGCCGAGGATCTGGGAAAGTGCTCCGGCACGGTGGAAGCCAAGGAGTGCACGGTTCTGCATGCCCTGGGCAACCGCCTCGATTTCGCGGCGATGGCGGCCAACAATACCTGCCTCAAGGGGGATCGGGTCCTGGGCGTCATATTCTTCGAGGATACCCGCCTGGGGGCACCCGAAAAGAAACGGGCGAAGGAATACGAGCGCATCATTGCCGGCTCCACCTGGAACGGCCAAGTGCTGAAAGGGGCCGGGATACCCAACGTCGATGTGGTTTTGCAGGGGGTGGACCGTACCCTGTTTCACCCGGCCCCCAGGGCAGACCTGTTCAAGGATCGGTTTGTGGTGTTCTCCGGCGGCAAGCTTGAGTACCGCAAGGGCCAGGACCTGGTATTGCGGGGGTTCAAGATCTTCCACGCCCGCCACCCCGAGGCGGTCCTGGTTACCGCCTGGCAC
>JBKACM010000023.1:0-18236 GCA_046269335.1 Alphaproteobacteria bacterium
CTTCTCTTCGTTCACTGTGACCAGCTAACGGAGGGACTTGCACCCTCAAGAACGCGCCCATGCTGGGCGCACACAAACCAGGGTAATCGGGTGAACCCGATTACCCTGGGAAGCGAGTCGACAGTTCTTTACAAAATTTCTGGAACGGATACAAAATGACACGGCGTTGAATCAAACGAGCGGTGGTCTTGGAAGATGATTGATCTCGGCAGGACCCATGTGATGGTCGTCGATGACAACTATCACATGACCCATCTGGTAAAGCTGGTTCTGCGCGGTCTCCACGTCGGAAATGTCACCACGATCCCGGATGCGCCCGAGGCCATCAGTCGACTGAGCATGGGTGACGTCGATATCGTGATTACCGACTGGATGATGACGCCGTTGGACGGAATCGACTTCGTCCGCATCATCCGCACCGCCAAGGACAGCCCCGATCCTTTCATTCCCATCATCATGCTGACGGGACACTCCGAACTCCACCGCGTCAATGAAGCCCGGGACGCCGGGATTGACGAGTTCCTGATCAAGCCATTCTCCGCCAAGGCCCTCTACCGGAGACTTGAGGCGATCGTCATCAATCGGCGGCCTTTCGTAAGGTTCTCCAATTACTTCGGACCCGACCGGCGCCGCCGGGAGACGAACCCCTGGACGAAAAAGGAGCGCCGCAAGGGGAATCTCCAGGGTGCCCAGCCACCGAAGCCGAAGCCGCCGGAGGCGATGAAACAGGATCCCAGAGGCCTGTCGCAGGCGGAACTGGCGGCCCTCCTGGGTAGAAAGGGCGAACAGGGCAAGACGGCGGAAACGGAAAAGGACGGGGGCGTCAAGGTGCCAGGGGAAGCGGCGAAGGGTGAGACGGAAGGAAAAGCGGCGTAGAGATACCGCCGCTCACCGGCAGCCCTTCGCAGACCGGCCCTTCCAGCCGGAACTCACGAACAGCCGTTGGTGGCCCCGCAGGTATCGCACTTCAGACAGGTGCCGTTGCGGATCAAGGTGAAGTTGCCGCAATCGCCGCAAGGATCGCCGTCATATCCTCGACGCCGTGCCTCCCGCGACTGGTGCTTGGAGTTGCCCGAAGCGGAGGAAGAGGCAGAAGAGGAGGAAGACCCCACGGACACGCCGGCCACGACAGCCCGCCCCCCGACGGCTCCAAGGGTCCCCGACGCCACCCCACCCCAGCCTGCCTGCCCGGCCTGAGCCTGGTGGACATGCCGACCCAGGGCCCCGCCGTGCTCGCGGCCCACATGGCTAGTCAGGACATACAGGTTGCTGGAACGCACATAACCCCGGCTGGCGATCCGCTCGATCATCGAGCCAAGCTCGTCCGCGTCGCGGTCCTCCGGCAGGTCGCCCTCGTGATGGCCGCGGCCGATGCTGTCGGGCTTGAGGTCGGCAGGCTCCACATGGGCCAGATCGTTGCGTCCCAGGTAGGAGATGGCCAGTTCCCGGAACATGTAATCCAGAATGGAGGTCGCCATCTTGATGGCGTCGTTGCCCTCCACGACACCGGAGGGCTCGAAACGGGTGAAGGTAAACGCCTCAACGTACTCCTCCAGCGGTACGCCGTACTGCAAGCCGATGGAGATGGAAATGGCGAAATTGTTCATCAGGCTGCGGAAGGCGGCACCCTCCTTGTGCATATCGATGAAAATCTCCCCCACCCGGCCATCCTCGTACTCGCCGGTGCGCAAATAGACCTTGTGCCCGCCGACAATGGCCTTCTGAGTATAGCCCTTGCGCCGCTGCGGCAGCTTGCGCCGTTGCGGCGGTAGCATGCGCTCGACGATACGCTCGGCGACCATGGCGGCCCTGGCGGCCATGGGCTGCTCGGCCATGTCCTCGGCCAGGGACTCGCCGGTATCGGCATCGCCCAGAACGCTGGCGCTCAGCGGCTGGCTCAGCTTCGATCCGTCGCGGTACAGGGCGATCGCCTTGACGCCCAGCCGCCACGACAGCATGTAGGCATCCTTGCAATCCTCCACCGAGGCGATGCCCGGCATGTTGATGGTCTTGGAAATGGCCCCGGAAATAAACGGCTGTGCCGCCGCCATCATGCGGATGTGGCTGGTGGCGGACAGGAAGCGCCGGCCAAAGCGACCACAAGGGCTGGCGCAATCGAACACGGGCAGGTGCTCGGCCTTGAGGTAGGGAGCTCCCTCCAGGGTCATGGCCCCGCAGCAGTAGATATTGGCCACATCCACGTCGGCAGCGGTGAAGCCCAGGGCCGCCAACATGTCAAAACCGACGTCCTCAAGCTGTTCGGAACTCAGGCCCAGGGCGTGCCGACAGAAATCAGCCCCAAGGGTCCACTTGTTGAAGGCGAAACGGATGTCGAAGGCGGTGGCCACGGCCGCTTCCAGGGTTGCCAGCGCCTCGTCATCGAAACCACGCGCCCGCAGGGTCCGATGGTTGATGGCCGGAGCCCCCTGCAAGGTGGCACTGCCCACGGCATAGCGGACGATGGCTTCGACCTGTTCCTCGGCATACCCCAGGGTGCGGAGCGCCGTCGGCACCATGCGGTTGATGATCTTGAAATGACCACCCCCGGCCAGCTTCTTGAACTTGACGATGGCGAAGTCCGGTTCGATGCCGGTGGTATCGCAGTCCATCACCAGACCGATGGTCCCGGTTGGCGCGATCACCGACACCTGGGCATTGCGGAAGCCGTGCTTCTCCCCCAGTTCCAGAGCCACATCCCAGGCTCGACGGGCGGTGGCGACCAGTTCCTCGTCCGGACAGTTCTCCCCATCCAGAGCCACCGGCAGAACCGACAACCCCTCGTACCCGTCATAAGCCCCCCGCGCGGCGCGGCGGTGGTTGCGGATGACCCGCAGCATGCCATCCCGATTGTCGGCGTAGCCTGGAAACGCCCCCAGTTCCTCGGCCATCTCCGCCGAGGTGGCATAGGCGACACCGGTCATGACCGCGGTAATGGCCGCGGCCAGGGCCCGCCCCCGCTCGCTGTCATAAGGCAGGCCGTCGGCCATCAGAAGCCCGCCGATGTTGGCATAGCCAAGGCCCAGAGTCCGATAACGATAGGATAGTTCGGCGATACGACGGGACGGGAACTGAGCCATCGTCACCGATATTTCCAGGGCGATGGTCCATAGCCGCACCGCGTGGGAAAACGCTTCCACGGCAAACGACCCGTCGGCGCGGCGGAACGGCAACAGGTTCATGGACGCCAGATTGCAGGCCGTATCATCCAGGAACATATATTCCGAACACGGATTGGACGCCCGGATCCGCCCCGAGGAAGGGCAGGTGTGCCACTCGTTGATGGTGGTATCGAACTGTAGACCGGGGTCGGCGCAGGCCCAGGCAGCGTGACCGACGCGGTCCCACAGCGCCTGTGCTGACACCGTTTTCGCCACCTTGCCGTCGGTACGCCGCAACAGATTCCAGTCGCCATCATCGACCACGGCCTCCAGAAAGGCGTTGGTCAACCGGACGGTGTTATTGGCATTCTGACCGGAAACGGTGCGGTAGGCCTCGGAGTCCCAGTCGGTGTCCATCTCCGGAAAATCCACCGACGTGAATCCCTGCCGCGCGAACTGTATCACCCGTTGAATGTAATTCTCCGGGATCATCGCCTTCCTGGCCCCGGTGATGGCCTTTCTCAGCGA
This sequence comes from Alphaproteobacteria bacterium, assembly GCA_046269335.1. Taxonomy (GTDB): domain Bacteria; phylum Pseudomonadota; class Alphaproteobacteria; order Rhodospirillales; family Rhodospirillaceae; genus JADFXL01. The sequence continues at coordinate 3,627 of JBKACM010000023.1, forward strand.
CTTGTTGACCTTGGGGTCAAAGCGACCCTCCCCGTCCTGGCCATCCCAGTTGTTGCAAGCGGCCATGATCAGGGGCAGATGGCGGTTACACAGGCGCGAGCCGGCAACCATGGCCGCGACCTTGCGCTCCTCGGCCACCTTCCAGTCGATGAAGGCCTCGATATCGGGATGATCGACATCGACGATCACCATCTTCGCGGCACGGCGGGTGGTCCCGCCGGACTTGATGGCCCCGGCGGCACGATCCCCGATCTTGAGGAAACTCATGAGGCCGGAAGACCCGCCACCGCCGCTCAAGGGCTCCCCCTCCGCCCGCAGATTCGAAAAATTGGTGCCGGTGCCGGATCCATACTTGAACAGCCGCGCCTCCCGCACCCACAGGTCCATGATCCCGCCCTCGTTGACCAGGTCATCGTTGATGCTCTGGATGAAGCAGGCGTGAGGCTGGGGACGCTCGTAGGCCCCACGGGAACGCACCGTCTTGCCGGACTCGAAATCGACGTAATAGTGACCCTGGGACGGCCCATCGATACCGTAGGCCCAGTAAAGCCCGGTGTTGAACCACTGCGGGGAGTTGGGAGCCGCAATCTGCCGGCACAGCATGTGGCGCATCTCGTCGAAATAGGCGCGGGCGTCCTCCTCGGCGTCGAAATAGCCGCCCTTCCAGCCCCAGTAGGTCCAGGTGCCGGCAAGGCGATCGAACACCTGCTGGGCGGAACGCTCGCAACCATAACGAGATTCCTTGGGCATAGCAGCAAGAGCGACCAGATCCGGCTCGTGCCGCCACAACCACGCCGGAACGTCCGACTCCTCCACCACCTTCAGGCGGGCCGGGACTCCGGCCTTGCGAAAATACTTCTGGGCCAGGACATCGCAGGCCACCTGCGACCAGTCGGCCGGTACCTCGATACGATCCAGGCTGAAAACCACCGAGCCATCCGGATTGCGGATCTCGCTCGAAGCCGTGCGAAAGGAAATGCCTTCATACGCCGACCGGTCGTCGGCCGTGTAGAAGCGTTTGATACGCATCGATATCCCCTGCCTTTGTTCGAAAATACGGCCGAGCCCGACATTCGGCCGTTGACGGCGGCCCTCGCATCCCCCCTGCCCGGGTTGCCCCATTCAGGTTCGTCCCCCCGGAGCGGACCACATATAGTGGCCAACCGGCCGTCGAGGCACACTGTATGGCAATCCGCACGCCCCTGCAAGTCGGATTATCGGATGTTCATCGAGCGTTCACTCTTTGATCCTGCTTCCGCCCCAGGACTCTACGTAAGGGATAGCTGCCACGGCAAGGCTGTGGCGAGACGGTGACGCCCAGGCGTCGCGCGGGTTTGATACCCTACGGTACGAGTCAGGATCTCATGCCGCTGGTATCATACCAGACCGAGATGAGCTTGACTCATCACGGTCTGGGAACGGCGCATTGAGCGCCCGCGCGATCGTTCGCGCGCAAGCCAAGGGGCCGGACGGCCCCGCCGGCGATTGAGGGCGTTGATCGGTCACGATCAACGCGGATTGGTATCATTTCCCCGCCGGAGAAAGTTGCCAGTCGGAATAGCCGGAACCACCGCCCAACGGCGCGCGGCAGAAGGTCATGTTCCAGGAGTGGGACGTGACGCGCGGATGGGACGTGTCGACCACGAAGGTACCGTCCCGAACGATCGGGACTCCTTCCGTGCTGACCACGGTCGCCTTGTTCTCAACGCACTCCTTCGTCTCCGCCGTATCGTGGCGGACGGTTTTCACGCTCACCTTGTAGGTGGCGTCCTTTTCCTCCGAGGAGGTCTCCGACACTTTCCCAGGGCTGCTGCCCTCTAGATTGTCGATACGGTTCCGGGTCGCCTTCAGGGAAAGTTCCTTGAGCAGACCGGTCACCATCCGGTTTCCTGGAGCCCCGGCGGAGGCGAAATAGGCATCGATATTGCTGACGACGGTCTCGACGACGGCCTGGGAGACCTTGAACTCGCGCGAAATGTCCGACACTTCGCTGGCGTGGGTCACTCCCGGAACGGAAGCGAGAACAGCGGCAAATCCAAACAACACTCTCCCATGCGACAACTTCATGATCTTACCCCCGCGCAACCAATTGCCCCTACAACGTTCAACTTCGTTTCCAGTCACAAGAAGGCATCATAACGCCCCTGCATCGGAACCGGTCTGCGTACCATAGTCCGCGTATCATACCAATCCGCACGAAGTCTTGACTTCGTGCGGAGCGGGTTTCGCTCAGACGCCGCGCGGGCTTGATCACGTATGAAAACTCGTCAGCCGCATCCACTGGCGACGCAAAATCTCTCGCGCCGCCGGGCTCGGGATCATCACCGGCGGATGTGACAGCGGAAACGTCATCTCATCAAAAACAACATTTTGGTACCAGTGGGGAACCACGACGCAATCCGTGGCGTCAGGCCGAAATCCTCGATTGTCACAAAGATTGACCGAAGACACGACATGCAGGCCGTTGTTGACCCAGGTACTGTAGTAAAAGGCGAAATCGTAGTTCGGTAGATGGCCATGATGGGCTTCGTCGAACATGTTGGTGTAGAATTCCTCCTCGTCCCGGCTGTTCAGCATGTACCGCAACCAGCCCATGGACTTCAGTTGCGGCCAGAAGTGCATGGCCCTGTCATGGGCCTGCCACGCCCGTCGCCAAGTGGCCCACCCCCAGAACGAACCGAATATGGAGAAATAATAGCTGTACCGCGAAACCAGATGCGTGCTCGGCGTCTGCGCCAGCAACTGACTTGTAACGGACCAGATTCGCTTGTCATCCGCATAGTAATCCAGCATCTCCTCGCAATATCGGAAGAACGACAGGCGCGGAAAAATATCGTCCTCCAAAATAATGCAGCGGTCGAAATATCGAAAGGCGGCATCGATACCGCTTTCCGCCCGCTTGCGGATGCCCATATTGACGTCAGAATACTCCTTGATCACCTCGCACGGCCAGTCGATACGGTCTATGGCCTTCCGGGTCTGGGCGACCAGTTCCGCCTCTGCCGGATTGCGGGGGCCGTCAGAAACAACTATCAGCTGCGATATCTTGGCCTGTCGAAGTAGTTCCAGTTGCCCCGTGATCAGGTCCGGTCGTTTGAAGATCAGCAACATCACCGGAGCCGACATGGCACCCCCCCCTTGCGATCAGGCCGCCTGGCGATTCCGCAGATAGTGGACGAACTCCACCCCCTCCCGCAGCCGGCGCTTGGTCATCTCCCAGCTTCCCAGCATCTCCCGGGTAATCTCCAGGATCTTGCCGGTGCGGAAATAGAACCGCTTGTAGAAGCGGGCCACCGCCTCGTTGATTTCTTCCCGTGACAGGTTGGGATAGCTGAGCGAGCAGATTTGCAAGCCCTCCTCCTGCACCAGCTTGCCGCCTTCATCCATCATCCAGCCGTTTTCCATGGCCTGACGGTACAGCTCCGTACCGGGATAGGGCGCGGCCAGGGAAACCTGGATGGTGTGCGGATTGATGTCCATGGCGAAGCGGATGCTGTTTTCGATGGTCTCGTGGGTCTCCCCCGGCAGGCCCAGAACGAAGGTGCCATGAATGACGATGCCCAGTTTGCGGCAGTCTTCGGTAAACCGGCGGGCGATGTCGACGCGGGTACCCTTGCGGATGTTGTTGAGGATTTCCTGATTGCCGGACTCATAACCCACCAGCAGCAACCTGAGGCCGTTTTCCTTCAGGACCTTCAAGGTGTCGTAAGGAACATTGGGCTTGGCGTTGCACGACCACGTCACCCCCATGGGACCCAGCAGACGGGCAATCGCCTCGGCACGGGGCAGATCATCGGTGAAGGTATCGTCGTCGAAGAAAAATTCGCTCACCCCGGGGAACAGTTCCTTCATCTGCCGGACCTCGGCCGCCACGTTGGCCGGACTGCGGGTGCGGTAGCTGTTGCCGCCAATGGTCTGCGGCCACAGGCAGAAGCTGCACTTCGAGCGGCAACCGCGGCCGGTATAGAAAGAAATGTAGGGATGGCGCAGATAGCCGATGAAGTAATCCTCCAGCACCAGGTCCCGCTTGTACACCGGGGCCACGAACGGCAGAGCATCCATGTCGGTCAGCAGTTCCCGCTCGGGATTGTGGACCGCCTTGCCGTCCTCTCCCTTCCAGGTCAAACCGTTGATTTCCGCGAACGGCCTGCCCTCGGCCACTTCCTGGATGGTGTAGTCGAACTCCCGCCGGGCCACGAAGTCGATGGCGGGCGAGGCCTCCACCGAGGACCCCGGCTGGATGGCCACATGCGGGCCGACGAAGCCGATCTTCAGGGCGGGGTTGCTTTTCTTCAGCGTCTCGGCAATGCGGACATCGGAGGGAAAGCTTGGCGTGCTGGTGTAGATCACGCACAGCTCATACGCGGTCACCTGGCGGCATACGTCCTCAAGGGAAACGCCACGCGCCGGAGCGTCGATCAGCTTGCTGTCCGGGATCAACGCCGCAAGCTGGGCCAACCACGTGGGGTACCAGAACGAACGGATCTCCCGACGCGCCTGATACCGGGAGCCGGCGGCACCGTCAAAGCCGTCAAAGGAAGGCGGATTTAAAAGCAGGGTCTTCATCATGGCCGGATACTCTATTTCGGCAGGAGCAGGCCATCGCGTCCGATCCGGAATTCGCGGCCACGCCACGTCACCGATCGGCCGGAGAAGGCACCCACCAGGGTCACGAACGACAGTATGTCTCGGGGCACAATAAGCCATGCCGGAAAGCGTTCAAGACCAAGCGTGCGGCAAATCCATCGCTGGGTGATGAAACGACCTCCCAGCGCGACGGCAAGGACCGTCAGAGCCAGGGGTGAAAACCCAAGAAACGCCAGAGCCAGGATGCAGAGCACCACCGGGTGAGTCACCACCGACGCCGCGAAGGATACCGGTGCGATGGCGGCGATGGTCCGGGACCAGCGCAATTCGTGAAGAAACAATTCCCGCCCGTCCGACTCGGTTACCAGATGGTCGGGGATGCAGGGGGCCAGAACAACCTTCAGACCCAGACGCCGTACCGCCACCCCCAGGGCATAATCGTCGGCCAGGTGATCCTTCAAGGCCTCGAAACCACCGATTTCTTCCAGCCGCGTCCGCTCCAGCGCCATGGTGGCCCCAAAACAGCCATCCACCCCGCCCACGATCCGCCCCACCAGCACCGACGGCAGGAATCCGATGTTGATCCAGGCCGCCCCCAGGGTCGACCACAGGTTACCGGTGGAACGCCCGGTGTACAGGCAGGTCACGGCCCCCACCCCAGGCGACAGCAGAGCGGCTACAACGGCATCCAGATACCCCATCCCCACGTGCATGTCGCTGTCGGCCACCACCAGAATCGGATGACGCGCTACCGCCATCATGTTGATCAGGTTGCTGACCTTGTAGTTGGCACCGTGAAGTCTCGGGTCCACCACCAGGGAAATATCGGCCTCCGGCAGGGTGGCCTGGATACGCCGCACCGTCGCCACGGCGGTATCCTTAGGGTCACGAACCCCGAAGAGGACCTGCACCTGCGGATAGTCCTGGGTACAGAAGGAAAGCAGGTTCTCATAGAGGCCGGGTTCGTCGCCACACACCGGCTTCAGGATCGTGACCGGGGGCCGCCGATCCGGAGCCGGACATCGTGACCTCTCCCGTGCAAATCCGGCCACCGCCCAGGCCGCGACGACCAGATACGCCACGCCCACAAGGCTCATCCCCAACAGGCCATATCCTAGAATCTGCTGAATTTCGTGTACTCCCGACCCAATGGAAAAGTACCTGTTCCACAAGCTCATTTCCACCGCCCCGAAACGTCAAACTCGATCAGCTCTTTTTTCGAGTTGCGTTTGCGGATGGCGCGGGTGTCGATCTGGGTGAAGCCAAGCTCGGCCAGCATGTCGGCATACAGCCGTTCGGTCGGTAGCAAGGTACCGTAGAATGTGGAATTGCCGACGACATAATGCACACGGCCGGCTGGGGCCATGATGTGGGCGAGGCCGACGAAATGGCACCACATGTCTTCGGCGTATTTGGCGATGTAGTTGGCCAGCAGGCGGCCGTTGGCGTTGTCGGCGTGAGCGATGGCGTCGAGCGTTGGAGCGAGCCATTTCGGGGCAAAGGCTTCGTCGTCCGGCTGCCAGCCGATCAGGCGACTGGTGGCGATACCCCAGGTGCCGCCGATGGCCTGCCAGTCGAGTTCGCCCGCATCTCGGCCGCTAGTCAGGTAGCCAAGCCAATACATGTAGGGACGCAGTTCGCGGATATAGGACATCCGGTTAGCGTAGGGCGGCGAGGTAATGACTAGGTCGAAGCGGTCTTCGATCTGGCTCAAGGTGCGGGCGTCACCGTGGATGATGCGGACTTCGGCGGCGGGGGCTTGCATCGCGCCAGCAAGAACGTGGGATACCCCATCTAGGAACAGGCCAGGCAGGTCAGCCGGCAAGTCCAGCTCAGCCTGGTCGCCGTCGCGGAATGACACGGATTGATGGTTGAAGGCCGCATTCGACAGGGTAATGAGAGTGCGGCAAAAGGCGACCAGCAACAGGGATCGTTCTGGCGACTGCTCGGCCGTCGCCTGCTCGATGGCTGGACGCAGACGGCAAAGAAAGGCGCGGGCCGGAGCGCTCCACCAGCGTTCGATATCGTGGATTGGCGGTTCGGCCATAGGTGTGAAGCCACGCTTTTTGACCAGGGCGAGGACCTCTGCGCACGCGTAACGAGCGGTCTGGATCGTCGCGGCGGAATAGCGGGCGGTTTTGGCCGCAGCCAGCCAGACCAGGAAAGGGTTGATCTCAACAGTGGTGGCAACATGACCACGACTGGCCGCGCACAGGGCCGTAGTCGCCGTGCCACAAAATGGATCGAGGACGTGCGCCGGATCGCCGGGGAAGGCGGATAGCAACTCGTCCACAACCTTGACCGAATAGGCTGGGGTGAGGCGCAGCCAACCGTGCCGGCCTGACTTGTGATTGTATTTGTGGGTATAGTCGGCCCGCTGGCGCAGCGGGGCGGACGGTGCAAGGGTGGTAGCGGCAATCGGCGGATTCATGGTGTCTCTGGTGCGAGCAAGGCCCGCAATACGGCGTCAATTTCGGTTCGCAGGGTCGTGCCATTACGTTGGAAGAATCCGGCGAGGTCATAGCCGATCACCTGGGCCATGAAGTCATAGGTCGAGCGCAACGGATCGTTGAGGTCGACGGTGCCGGTCAACACCGACCATCTTTCGGCACGGTAGCGCAGCAGAATATCACCGTCGATCTGGGCCGACAGGATAATGGCACAGGGCAGATAAGCGTTGATGTAGGCGGTTGCCGCATTGGCAATGTCGGCATTCTGGCGTTTGGAATCCTTGCTCTTGTAACCCTGCCGCACCTCAAAAATCGTGCCGGTGAGGGATTCAAAGATCGAGGGCGCAACACCGGCCGCATTCGCGGCCCGCTCCATCCAGTCGTGAAATCGCTTGCGGGCGACCTTGTCCTGGATATCAACCAGAGAAACCCTGCCGTCCAGATACAGCGTGCGGGTTTTATTACCAGCCGTCGGGACGGTGTAAGACCAGTTGGCTGCCTCGGCCGACAACCCCAGCTGCTCGCACAGGATTTGCCGAAACAGCCTCTCGCAGCCGATGCCGATCTGACGATAAACACTCGTCATGCCACCAGCAGCCTTGTGAGCGGCGTACATCAAGGGATTGTCGAGGCCGAACCAGGTATAGAAGGGGTCGGCTTGATAGAGTGCCTGGAACTCTGGCAGGGCTAGGCCGGAACTGCGGCCCTGGCCAAATTTCGGCTTGTAGCTGGCACAAACCCGGATCGGATCAATAACGGTTTGAAGATAACGGGCATCCTGGGTTTGTGTCATGCGGCCATCCTGTTTCTATACATCCGCCCCGTTCCGCCACAGACGCCGTCCCTCCACCATCTGCCATATCAGAATACAAGGAGCCCCCAACACCACGTCACGGGCGCGTTTGAGCAGAGACAGGGCCAACGCCGTCTCCGGACCCATCCCCAGGAGAGCACCGATCAGTGCATAACCACCCTCCTGCACGCCGGCACCCCATGGGATGAAAAAGGCGACATTGCGAATGGCGAACATCAGGCTTTCCAGAATCACGCATTCGGCGAACCCCAGGGGGTGACCCATGGCGCGCAGCGCGATCCAGGTTCCGCCGCAGCTTACGAGCCAGGCGGCCAGATGCAGAATGAAGCCGGCGGCAAGCCGTCCACCGTGACCGTAGAGACCGTGCAACTCGCGATCCAGGGCCTGGCTCATCTGCGGTCCGCCGGGCCACTCCCAGCGAGAGGACAGCCGCGCCGCGAACCGTTCCATCCGGCCGAACAACCCCTTGCGCTGGACGACGACGAAGCCAGCCAGGGCGGGAGCGGCAACCATAGCGCCAATGGTGGAATACAGGACCACGTCCGAATCGGGCACACGCAGGAACAGCAGCGCCACCCCTACCAGGGTGAACGCCACCTGCGCCGCCAGTTCCAGGGTCAGGTCGGCGATCACGCTGGCGATGGCCAGAGGGGCACCAACTCCCCGCAGAACCAGCATCCGCGTCGCCAGTACCGGCTCCGCCACCGGAAGCACCGCCAGAAGCTGGCCGACCCCATCCCGGAGAAACCGCGCCCACACGAACGCCGCCGGCCCGGCGACACACCCCCGGGGCACGATCACACGCCAAGCCAGGCCACAGAAAACGATCGGCACCACCTGGAACGCCGATATGGCCCATAGACCCTGCCAGCCTGCAACCGCGACGGAGTGGCCAACCGCGTCCACTCCTGACCACGCAACCAGCAACCCGGCAAGTCCCAGACCGGCCAGAGCGGCGATAACAACCCCAAACTTCATGAGCCGGACGCCAGAGCGGCAAACGATACCCGTTGGATACCCAACCGGTCCGCCTGCGCCCGCACCTCCTGACTTGACACCGCCAGAAACTCCTCGACGCACCGGTAACCCTGGTCGAAGGCATCCACCCCATCCCAGCGCCGCGTGGCTGGATGGCAGTACAGTTCGCTGACACCCTCCGGCAGATGTTCCAGAAATTTCAGAACCCGTGCCTCCACCATGCCGCCACTATCGTTGAGACCGAAAACCACGTCGTTGCATACCAGCCCAGCCGCCCGCAACCTCGCCTTCATATGGCGAGTTCTCCGGAAGTGGAAGAGGGAATTGAAAAAACGCGGTAACAGTTTGTCGCCCTGCGACCGCCACGAGGGCCGAAACGGCTCGAACGGCACCCGAACGGTGGCCAGGCCGAACTCCCGCCTCATCCGGAGCAACAGCGACAAGACCGCCGGATGCTGGTGGAAATGATGGTGACCGTCCACATGACCCAGGGGCAGACCCGTTTGCCGGAACGCCTCGAACTGGGCCCGGACCTCGGCCTCCATCTGACGTCTTGCTGCGGGGTTGAGAAAGATCCGGATGCCCTGGGCGACTTCATTGCGGGGAAAGCGCCCATCCGGATCCACGAGATCGGGGACTTCCGAGGCCGGCAGCACCGGGCGTCCGTTGACCAGAACCAGGTGAAGACCGACCTCCAGCCCCTCCAGGCGTCGCGCCCTCTCGATCGCGTCCGCCGCCGCCGCTCCCGCCACCATCAGACTGGCACCGGTGAGGATTCCGCGACGGAACGCCCCCTCCACCGCCTCGTTGACCGGCACGGCCAACCCGAAATCATCGGCGGTAACGATCAGACGCCTCGAACCCGGGGCGGAACTCATGGGGACGCCTCACCTCCCGAAACGGGGATATGGCAAGCTACCAACCCGGCTCCCGATCAGCAAGGCGGATACCCGCCCTGGATATTACGCCCAGAATCTCACGCCTCGTGCATCACCGGCGCGCCAAGCTCGGTCAGACGGAAATGCTGGAACACACGAGCACCATCCATATCAAGAACACGCAGATCGTCGGTCTGATGCAGGTCCTGCATCACGGCCGTATAGTGATGGCCATACCGCTCCTGGGCCAACGCAACAGGAACCTCCCAGGCTATAAATTTCTCGATACCCTTCCCCTTGAGCTGGCTGATCATGCCAGGACTCGAAAGTGAGGACTGTGACGTAACGACCGCGATCGGGCCGCTACTGGTACAGATGACTGCCGCCTTCATTTTTTTTCTCCGTCAATTCACAACCGTACTTTTCAACGGCGCTGGGCAGACGTTTACATAAAAATGGGTGCCTGGTCCATATCTTACTACGCACCATGGACTCATTTCAGTCATCGGGATATCGTCGTTGTATTCATTGGAAAATTGCATTATAATGCGGTAGGTAGGGAGTCTTTCAATCCAAGAGACTCCCAGCTTCCGCGTCCTTGCACATGGCCTTCTTCCACCAGAAGAATGGTGTCAGCGCGGCGGATCGTCGCCAGACGGTGGGCGATTATCAGCACGGTCAGGCGGCCTTGCAGCCGGTCGAGTGCCTCCTGAATGAGGCGTTCGTTGTCCCGGTCCAGGTGGCTGGTGGCCTCATCCAGTACCAGGAACGAAGGCTCCCGAATCAGGGCCCGCGCCAGGGCAAGCCGCTGCCGCTCTCCCCCCGACAGGCGTGTTCCCCGGTCACCAACCACGGAGTCAAGGCCCCTGGGTAGACCGCGCACCATTTCGGCGGCGGCGGCCATGTCCAACGCGCGCCACAGGGCCGCCTCGTCCACGCCAGAACGAGCCCAGGCCAGGTTGGCCCGGATGGTATCGTGAAACAGAAACACGTCCTGCGGCACGTAGGCCGCCCGATGACGCCAGGCCGCTCGCCATGCGCCCGTCAATGCCACGGACCCTACCCGTACCTGTCCCTCCTGGGGAAGAATCAGGCCAAGAGCCAAATCGGCCAGGGTAGACTTTCCGGCCCCCGAGGGTCCAACCAGGGCGGTGGTGCGATTCTCCTCCACCACGAGGTCGATGTCGGCCACCGCCGGCCGGTCGCGACCAGCCCAGGTGTAGCCGACCTTGTCGAACACCAGGGGCCCGCGCGGCAATTCCACCTCCGGCCCCGTGCCAGTCTCGGTCCCGGGCAACGTCGCGGCCGCCAAGCAGCGCTGCTCCACCGTTTCCATCTCTACATGAGCCGGCAACATCTCGACCACCCGCTGTACAGCTTGCAGGCCATGACCCAGAACCGGCATCAGACGGGCGAATACCGCAAGCAGCACCAGTAGGTCAGTTCCCCCCAGGTGGAGGACCTCCACCGCCGACCACACCACCATCACCATCACGAGCGCGGCAGAGATCTTCTGAAAAGCACTCGCCGTGGCCTGCCGCCGGGCGAGAAGAACCGATTCACGAGCCAGAGCCGCGGTATCGTGGGCGAAAGCCGCGATGAATCCGGCCTCGGCGTTGTGGCTTTTCGCAAGCTTCATCCCCGACAGATGCTCGGTGGCGATAGCATGCAGGGTCCGGGAGCGGACTTCCAGGCTCTGACCGTGGCGGAACAGCCCGGCCAATCGCGGCAGGACCATCACTGCCAGCAGAATGGCGGCAATCCCGGCCAGCGTCGCGGCTCCAGGGACCAGCACCAGGGCGACGAAACCATGAACCAGCACCAGGAGCAACGAGGAGAACGCCTGCACCAGATTGCTGACCCCGAAGCCGACGCGACCGACCGTGACCGAAAGCGCCGAAATCAGGTCCGAGGCCCGCTCGCGCTGAAAGGCCGCCCATTCCATGCCGACGATAGCGGCATGCAGCCGGGCACGACGACGGCTGGCGTAATCCTGGTGAAACCGCACCAGCCGCGTCTCGCGATAGGCCACGGCCAGGGCGTGCCCGGCGACCACCGCCACCCATATCCCCAACAAACCGGACAGACCCAGGGTTTCGCGACTCTCCGCCAGTACCGAACGCCATGCCCCCTGGGCGGAGCCGCCATCGATGCCGCTCGCCACCAGCATGGGTGCCAGCAGAACCAGCCCGGCCCCCTCCAGCCCGGCCACCGCCGCGCTCAGAACCACGCCAAGCCACAGTCTGTGTCGGCCGAATGCCAGAACGTCGCGAAGCAGAACCAGAAAATGGGAAACAATGGACCCCTGGACCGAAGTCACCCTACCCCTACCCGTTCTCGGCCAGCACGGTTCCCGCCAGATACAGCGAACCCGTGATCAGGATACGCCCGGGTACCCCCCCCGACGTCTCCAGGATATCGGTCACGGCGGCGGAGAGGCTTTCCATCGCCCTGGCTCCGTGACACCCTTGCGCCAGAACGACGGCAAGGGCCTCCTCCGCACTCAGGGAGGCTTCCTGTCCGGGAATGGCGATGGTGCGCAGCCGGTCCAGCCGTGCGACCAGCGGCGTGACGAACCCCTTGAGATCCTTGGTTCGCAGCATGCCAAGCACCATATGCACCGGCTTGTCGCGCCAGGTGCGGGCCACCTTGGACAACATCTCACCGGCGGCCGGATTATGGGCACCATCCAGCCACAGCTCCCAGCCCGGCGGCAGCAGCGCCACCAGCGGCCCCCGGGTCAGACGTTGCATCCGGGCCGGCCATTCCACGGACTTCAGACCGGCGGCCACCGCCTTTCCCGGTACCGGCAACCGGGTCAGCCGCTCCAGCGCGGCAATGGCCAGGCCGGCGTTGCGGACCTGGTGGTTGCCGTGCAGGGCGGGCAACGGCAAGGTGAGTCGCCCCTTCACCCCCTCGAACACCATCTGGTCTTCCTGATGGGTGCGGATAAACCACTCGGCTCCTTCCCGCCATACCGGGGCCCCGACCTCCAGCGACCGCAACTCGATGATGCCGGCCACCTTGCGTTCCTGCTTGGCGGTAACGCAACCGACGGCAGGCTTCAGGATATGGGACTTCTCGGCGGCGATGGCCTCGATGCGCCCACCCAGGAACTCCTCGTGATCCATGGAAATGGGGGTCAGTATCGTCAGCGCCGGCTGCCTGACGACGTTGGTGGCGTCAAGCCGCCCTCCCAGACCGGTTTCCAGCAATACCACGTCCGCCGGCCAGCGGGAGAACGCGAGAAAGGCGGCGGCGGTGGTAATCTCGAAAAAGGTGATGGGTCGGCCGGCATTGGCCGCCTCCACCTCCTCCAGCAGCGTCGCCAGAGTGCCGTCCTGGATCACCTGGCCGGCGACACGGATGCGCTCGTTGAAATGCACCAGATGGGGCGAGGTATAGACATGGACGCGATAGCCTGCCTCTTCCAGAAAGGCGCGAAGATAGGCGATGACCGACCCCTTGCCGTTGGTGCCGGCCACGTGGATGACCGGAGGCAATCTCTGTTCCGGATTGCCAAGATCGGCCAACAGCCGTTGCACGCGGTCGAGAGACAGATCGATCCGCTTCGGGTGAAGCGACATCAGGCGGGCCAGTATCGACCCGGGATCCGGGTTCACGCCTTGCCGCACGTCATTCCTCCGTCGGATGAGACTCGGCTGTCGCATCACCCTCCGCCGTGGCCGCCGGAGCCGTCGTCACCGTCGGCAACCCGACCACCATACCCGGGGGTTTCGGATTGCGCAGCAGGTGCAGAATACGAACCAGGGTAGCCTGAAGGTCATGGCGATGGACCACCATGTCCAGCATGCCATGTTCCAGCAGGTATTCGGCGCGCTGGAACCCTTCCGGCAGCTTCTCCCGGATGGTCTGCTCGATGACGCGGGTACCAGCAAAGCCGATGATGGCCCCGGGCTCGGCGATGGCGATATCGCCCAGCATGGCCAGCGAGGCCGACACGCCACCGGTGGTGGGGTCCGTCAGCAGCACCAGATAGGGCAGCCCCTTTTCCTTGACCTTGTCCACGGCGGCGACGGTACGGGCCATCTGCATCAGAGACAGGATACCTTCCTGCATCCGCGCCCCGCCGGACGCCGTGATGACCACCAGCGGCGCTTCCTGCAACACCGCCAATTCGGACGCCGCGACCACCCCCTCACCGACATCGACTCCCATGGACCCCCCCATGAAGTCGAAATTGAACACCGCCGCCACCATCGGAATTCCTCCCATGGTGCCATGGGCGACGATGATGGCGTCGTTCTCGCCGGTTTTGGCCTGGGCATCCTTCAACCGCTCGGTATAGCGTTTGAGGTCGCGGAACCTGAGAGGGTCCACGGGTCCCTTGGGCAGCTCGATGCGCTTGTATCCCGGGTCGAACAGCATACCCAACCTGGCCTTGGCGGAGATGCGCATGTGATGGCCGCAGTGGCCACAGACCCGCAGCGCTTTTTCCAGCTCCTTGTGAAAGATCATGTGCCCGCAGTTGGGGCACTTGATCCACAGGTTCTCCGGCACCTCCCTGGGACGTACCAGTTGCTGGATCTTCGGCCGAACGTAATTGGTCAACCAGTTCATGCGCCGACCCCCCTCACCTTCCAGACCGCACGCCCTGAGCCAGGGATCGGACGAAGCCAAGCACCTCGTCAACCAGTCCCGGCAGGGCCGCGCCGTTCTCATCCAGGTTGGCGGCGATCCGATCGACCAGGGCCGAGCCCACCACCGCCGCATCCGCCACCGCCGCCACCATCCCGGCCTGTTCGGGCGTCCGGATGCCGAAGCCGACCGCCACCGGCAGCCGGGTTTCGGCCCGCAGACGGCGCACCGCGCCAACGATGGCCTCCTGAGTGGCCGAAGCGGTGCCGGTGATACCGGTGATCGAGACGTAATAGAGAAATCC
>JBKACM010000241.1:0-3740 GCA_046269335.1 Alphaproteobacteria bacterium
CTTGATACCGGCGCACAAGGGGGACGATGGGTCAAATATTGTGCCCGCCGGTATCAATCCCGTGGGAGGGTCAGCCGGAGCAGTGGTTCCGGAGTGACCGCGTGAGTGCCCGTGAAGGGCCGGTCATAGGAGAGGATCGGCACGAGACTGGCAGCGATGCCACCCCCACCGATTGCCAGCGATATCATCAGGGCGATGGGATTGGCGTGGTGAAGAATGCCCAGGGTCAGAAGCACCAGCCCCGCCAGACACAGCATCACCACCCATTTCACGGGGCCGATACGTTCCTCGCTCAGATTTATCCGTTGCGTCCTGGCGGAAAGCGTGTCGTTCAGGGCATGGATTACCATGGTCTGGGCCAGTTGTTCCCCGGTGGACTCTGGCTGGCAGGCGATCACCGCCTCCAGTGCCTGATAGAGAACGGCATAGGGTTTGTCCCCGGAATGGCCGATGCCCATGGCCGGCCATTCCTCCGTGACCACGGCGTTGACATAGTCCCCCACCCACAGCCGTACCGCCACTTTCATGTCCTCCGGCAGTCCCTTGGCCATCAGCAGGACCTGGTTCAAGGATCGTGCCTCCTCGGCCACGGCCCGGCGCGCCTGGGTATGATCGCCCCAGACGTTGTTGCCGAGGAAGCCCGTCAGCAGCGCGAACAGGATCGACACCGTCGCCAGCAGTTGCGGGGACACGATACCTAGGGCCGCCGGCCCCCAGCCGGTCCCGTGAAGCCGGCGGACCAGCAGGTACACGAGCACGTCGAACATGCCGACGACGAGCAGCGTGAACAGCGCGATCTGTGGAGGGGACCAGGTGCTGACGGGCACATCCATCCTTGGGCCTCCCGGGCCGTCAACGTCCGGTTTCGATGACCCGCGTGATGGCCTCCAGCGCCTCCCGGGCCCGTCCGCCCTCGGGACCACCGGCCTGGGCCATGTCGGGCCGCCCGCCACCACCCTTGCCGCCCACGACCGTGGCCCCGGCCCGCACCAGTTCGACGGCGTCGAATCGCTTCGTCAGATCGTCGGTGACCCCGACCACCAGGGAGGCCTTGCCCTCGCTGGTGGAAATCAACGCGACCACGCCGGAGCCGATCCGCTTTTTGATCTCGTCGGCCATGCCTTTCAGGTCCTTGGCCGGTACGGAGTCGAAGAGTCGTCCGTCGAAGGCCACCCCGTTGAGGAGGATCGCCGGGGAATCCGTCGCATTACTCCCGCCGTCACCGCCGAGGGCGATCTTTCGACGTGCCTCCGCCAGTTCCCGCTCCAGCCGGCGCCGTTCCTCCACCAGGACGGCGACCCGTACCGGCAACTCGGCGGCCGTCGTTTTCAAGGTCTCCGCCGTCTGGTGCAGCAGGCCCTGCTGTTCCGTCAGGTAGGTCTCTGCCGCCGCGCCGGTCAGGGCCTCGATCCGGCGCACGCCTGCTGCCACGGCGCTTTCGGAGAGGATCTTGAACAGACCGATATCGCCGGTGCGTCGCACGTGGGTGCCGCCGCACAGTTCCACCGAATAGACCCGGCTTTTCCGGTTCGCCTCCGTTCCCATGGCGACGACCCGGACCTCCTCGCCGTACTTTTCCCCGAACAGAGCCATCGCCCCGGCCTGTACCGCAGACTCCGGGTCCATGAGACGGGTGGTCACCAATGTGTTGCCGCGGATCTCCTCGTTGACCTCCCGCTCGACGGCGCGGATCTCCTCGGTGGTAAGAGGCTTGGGATGGGAGATGTCAAAGCGCAGACGGTCATGGGCCACCAGCGATCCCTTCTGGGTCACGTGATCCCCCAGGGCCCGGCGTAGCGCCGCATGCAGCAGGTGCGTGGCGGAGTGATGGGCCCGTGTCGCCGTGCGGTGGGCCCCATCGACCTCGAACCGCGCCACGTTGCCGACGGCAAGACCGCCGCCCTCGACCGTTCCCATGTGGACATGCAGGGCTCCCAGCTTTTTCTGGGTGTCGGTAACCCGCAGCCGGCCACCTCCCGGCACCTGGATCGTGCCGACATCGCCGCTCTGACCACCGGATTCGGCGTAGAAAGGGGTCTGGTTGGCGATCAGGGCCACGGAAGTCCCGGGCGCGGCCTCCTCCACCGGCCGGCCATCCACTACCAGGGCGACGATGTGGCCTTCCGCCGTCTCGCTGTCATAGCCCAGGAACTCGGTCGCTCCGACCTTGTCCCGCAATTCGAACCACAGCGCTTCGGTCGCGGCCTCGCCGGAACCGGACCAGGCCTTGCGAGCCTCCGTCCGCTGCCGGGCCATGGCGGTGTCGAAGCCGGCGGTATCCACCGCGATCCCCCGGGGCCGGAGCGCATCCTGGGTAAGGTCCAGTGGAAATCCGAAGGTGTCGTACAGCCGGAACGCCACCTCTCCATCCAGAGTGGCCCCCGCCTCCAGGCCGCCGGCATGCTCGTCCAGCAGTTTCAGGCCTCGGTCGAGCATTTGCTGGAAGCGGGTTTCCTCCAGTTTCAGGGTCTCGGTAATCAGCGCCTCGGCGCGGGTCAGTTCGGGATAGGCCAGCCCCATCTGGGCGGAAAGGGCCGGTACCAGCTTCCACAGCAGGGGATCGCCGGCCCCCATGAGGTAGGCATGACGCATGGCGCGACGCATGATCCGCCGCAGCACATAGCCACGTCCCTCGTTGGAGGGCAGGACCCCGTCGGCGATCAGGAAGCAGCAGGACCGCAAATGATCAGCGATGACCCGGTGCGAGACCCGATGCGGTCCATCGGGGTCGGTGCCGGCCGCCGCCGCCGTGGCCTCGATCAACGACCGCATCAGGTCGATGTCGTAATTGTCGTGCCGACCCTGGAGGACAGCGGTGATGCGCTCCAGCCCCATGCCGGTATCGATGGAGGGCTTGGGCAGCGCCACCCGTTCTCCGCCGCCGACCTGGTCGAACTGCATGAACACCAGGTTCCAGATTTCGATGAAACGGTCCCCGTCGGCGTCCGGACTGCCGGGTGGGCCGCCGGGAATGTGTTCTCCGTGGTCAAAGAAGATCTCCGAGCAGGGGCCGCAGGGGCCCGTATCCCCCATCTGCCAGAAATTGTCGGAGGTTGGGATACGCACGATGCGGTCGTCGGAGAGCCCGGCGATTTTGCGCCACAGAGCGGCTGCTTCCTCGTCCGAGCTGTGGACGGTCACCATCAGTCGCTGCCGGGGAATCGCGAAATCGCGGGTGATCAGGTTCCAGGCCAGCTCGATCGCCAGTTCCTTGAAGTAGTCGCCGAACGAAAAGTTGCCCAGCATCTCGAAAAAAGTATGATGGCGGGCGGTGTAGCCGACGTTGTCCAGATCGTTGTGCTTGCCGCCGGCCCGCACGCATTTCTGCGAGGTCGCGGCACGCTGATAGGGACGAGCTTCCTGGCCGGTGAACACGTTCTTGAACTGCACCATGCCGGCGTTGGTGAACAGGAGCGAGGGGTCGTTGCGGGGCACCAGCGGACTGGAGTCCACAACCTCGTGTCCATGCTTCCTGAAGTAGTTCAGGAAGGCTGTGCGAATTTCACTGGTGCTCGTCATGACGTTCCCGTTCCCGGCCCGAAGGCAGACCCATGGCTCCGGTCGATCGGACCGGAGTCCCCCGCGTGCCGCCCGCTGGCCATCCGGGCGACGGGTCTTTGTAGCGTGGTGTCGAAAACGAGTCCAGCAAGGGCGGAATGCCTAATACCGCCGTGCAGATATTTTGACCCAGGGTCAAAATACGCACAGACGGCCGCTCAAGCGCCGCGCAGGCTTTACCA
>JBKACM010000242.1:0-3738 GCA_046269335.1 Alphaproteobacteria bacterium
GACGGTGTCATTGTTGGCGTAGGTGTTGTTGTAGGTGTATTTGTTGGTGTGTATGTAGGTGTGGGTGTATTCGTAGGGGTTACTGTTTTGGTTGGTGTAATTGTGTTCGTAGGGGTAACAGCGAACGCAACCGCCTGCTGCTGGCCAAACTGCTGGCCCAGCCCGGCAATCTCCTGATCCTGGACGAGCCCACCAACGATCTCGACATGGATACCCTGGACCTGTTGCAGGAAATGCTGGACGAGTACGAAGGAACCTTGCTGCTGGTCAGCCATGATCGGGATTTTCTCGACCGCCTAGCCACCAGCATCCTCGCCGTGGAAGGAAACGGCGACATCGGCGAGTACGTGGGCGGCTATTCCGACTACCAGGCTCAGCGCCGCCCCCCCTCCCCTTCCACGACGGCAAAGGCTACGAAACCACCCACTACGCCCCGGGAGGAACGGCCCCGCGGGACGCGCAAGCTGTCCTTCCGGGATCAACGGGAACTGGACGAGTTGCCGGACCGACTGGAGACCTTGCAACAGGAACTTGCCGCCCTGCATGCCCGCCTGGACGACCCCACGTTCTATGGCCGCGACCCGGAGGGCTTTACCACCGCCACCGCCCGCCTGCATGCCGCCGAGTCCGAACTTTCCGCCGCCGAGGAACGTTGGCTGGAATTGGAAATGCAGCGGGAAGCCCTGAAGTCATGACCGGACGTGATTTCCTGGGTGCCATGGTGGTTCAGATCCTGTGGGGTGTGAACTTCGTCGTCGTCAAGGTCGGGGTCAGCGAGATACCGCCGTTGTTCCTGATTTCCCTGCGCTTCGTCCTGGTGGCGATCCTGTCCGCCGCATTCTTCCGGCCGCCCCGGGAGAAACTTCCCACGATTCTGCTGCTGTCGTTTCTCCTCGGCACCGGTCATTTCGGGATGATCTTCGTGGGACTGAGCCAGGTAGACGCCGCCGCCGCCGCCATCGTGGTACAACTGGGCGTGCCCTTCAGCACCCTGCTGGCCGCCATCTTCTTCGGCGAACGGCTGGGAGGACCGGCAGCCATGGGAATGGGACTGGCCTTCGCCGGCGTGGTTCTGCTGGCCGGAGAACCGCACCTGGACCATCCGGGGGGGCTGCTGTTCATCGCGGTCGCCATGATGGCCTGGGCCCTGTCCAACGTGGTGATCAAACGGATGGGACGGATATCTCCCCTCGCCCTCAATGCCTGGATCGCCGTCTTCGCCGCCCCACAGGTGTTTCTCCTGTCCCTTCTGCTGGAGCACGACCAGTTGAGGGCCCTGGAGGCCGCCTCATGGCGGGGCTTCGGAGCCATCGTGTTCACGGCGGTGGCGGCAACCCTGATCGCCTACACCCTGTGGTGTTCCCTGGTCGCCCGCTATCCGATGAACCTGGTGGTGCCGTTCACGCTGCTCAGCCCGGTCATCGGCGTCGCCTCGGGCATACTGGTCCTGGGGGAGCCGGCGACCTGGCAGAAACTGGCCGGGGGACTCCTGACCATCGGCGGCGTCGCCATGGTCCAGTGGCTGCGCCCCCGGGAACCGACAACCGGAGCCGGTTCATGAGCCCAAAACGTATCGATCGTCCCTCGCCCAACCAGGACGAACGGAAGCCGGGTCTGGGCGTGGACATGCTGGTCCTGCACTATACCGGCATGAAAAGCGCCACCGCTGCCCTGGAGCGGATGTGCGACGCAACGGCCGAGGTCAGCGCCCACTACATGATCGACGAGGACGGGACCACATACCAACTGGTGCCGGAGGAGCGTCGTGCCTGGCATGCCGGCGTATCGTCCTGGCGGGGTCTGCGCGACATCAACGCCCGCTCCATCGGCATCGAACTGGTCAATCCCGGGCACGAGCACGGCTATCGCCCCTTTCCCGAGACGCAGATGGCGGCGCTGGAGACCCTGGCCGGTGAAATCGTCGCCCGCCATGGCATCGAACCGCGCAACGTGGTCGCCCACTCGGACATCGCCCCCCAACGGAAGGAAGATCCCGGCGAGTTGTTCGACTGGGCCCGTCTGGCCAGGGCCGGCATCGGCCTCTACCCCTTCGCCGACGGCGGAGAGCGCTCAGCCCCGAGCCGGATGCCGATTCCGATGATTCAGCGCTGGCTGAGGATCGTGGGATACGAAGTGGAGAGCGGCTGGGTCCTGGACCCACCCACCATCCGGGTGATCACGGCCTTCCAGCGCCACTTCCGCCCGGCCTCGGTCGAAGGGCTGCCGGATCACGACACGATCCTGAGACTGGAGTCCCTGGTCCGGCTATGGGAGTAACCGCCCCCCATTCCCTGATTTTCCATAAACCTCCAGCGGCGGCATGCGCAGGGCGTCGGAACGCACGTCCCCCCTTCCCGGTTCCACCAGTGCCCCCACCTTGCGCAACAGCGGCAACCACCGGGACAGGCCGTCCTCTCCCGTCATCGGAAGACGAAGGACACCCAGATCGGGCACCTCGCCGGTGCTGAGGACTTCCAGCAGAGCCTCCCCCAGAGGCTTCGGCCTGGGATAGGACACCAGCCGCAACGGTTCCTCCGCCGGAATCCCGGCGACTTTTTTTGCCTGGTCGACGGCGGTGGCGAACCCGCCCAGGGTATCCACCAGACCAACCTTGAGCGCATCGGCCCCGGAGAACACCCGGCCGCGAGCGGCGGCATCGATACGCTCCGCTGATAGTTTCCGGTCCTTCGCCGCTTTGCTGGTAAAATCGGTATAGATCTCATCCAGCACGGCCTCGAACCGCTCCCGCTGTTTCGGGGTGAAACCGTGGTTGGCGCTGGACAGGGTAGCGTTGGCCCCCACATGAACCCCGTCCCAGGCGACATCGATCTTCTCCCACAGCCCCCGCAGCACGAACTTGCCGGAGAACACGCCGATGGAACCGGTGATGGTCCCAGGCTGCGCAACGATGCCGTCGGCCGCCATGCTGACGAAATACCCGCCGGAAGCCGCCATTTCCCCCATATAGGCGATGACCGGCTTGCCCTTGGCCCTGGCCCGCTTGACTTCATGCCAGATGGTATCGGAGGCGGTATAGTCGCCACCGGGGCTGTCCACCCGGAACACGATGGCGGCAACCGTGTCATCCCGGATCGCCTCCTCGAAGGCCTTGACCATCGTATCCGAGCCCATGGCGGCATTGGCGGTCACCGGGCTGAAATGCCCCTTCCCCCGGTGGATGGTGCCATGCCCCTGAATCACCGCCAGCCTCCGGGATGTGGCCGGCAGCGGTTCGAGCGCGTCCCGGTAGTGCTCCAGGGTAATTTTCCGGATGCCGTCGAACCTGGCCTCCACGGCCTCGTTCATCTGGTCGGCATAGCCCAGATGATCGACCAGGCCAGCATCCTTCGCTTCCCCAGCCAGCAGGGGAGCCTTGTCCATCAGCTCCCGGACCCGTTGGGGCGGCAGTTTCCGCCGCGTGGCGATGGCGTCAATCACCTGCCCAGCCCAACTGTCCAGCAGGGCCTGGAGTGACTCCCGACTGGGACCAGAAAGGCGGGTGTCCGTGAACATTTCCGGAGCCGACTTGTACTCCTTGCGGGCCGAAAACAACGGCTCCACGCCGATGTTTTCCAGCATCCGTTTCAGGAATGGACTTTCCGCGGCAAAGCCCGTCAGAAACACCTCCCCCGACGGCTGCAACCACACCTCGTCGAAAGCCGTCGTCAGGAATCCTTCGACCGTCCCCCCCAGGGTCTCCCCGAACAGATAGGCGGGGCGACCGGTCTTGCGGAATCC
>JBKACM010000243.1:0-3706 GCA_046269335.1 Alphaproteobacteria bacterium
GGTTGGGGAAGGCATGTTGGGAATCCTTATGAAAGAGTGGTTACGTCGCCTGACCGGCGACTCCGATATGAATGGTGTTGGCCGCCCTGGTGCCGCATCCTGCGGGGATGACGCGTTGTTGCCAGATGGCCACCGC
This sequence comes from Alphaproteobacteria bacterium, assembly GCA_046269335.1. Taxonomy (GTDB): domain Bacteria; phylum Pseudomonadota; class Alphaproteobacteria; order Rhodospirillales; family Rhodospirillaceae; genus JADFXL01. Next base: position 137 of record JBKACM010000243.1, read on the forward strand.
CGCCGGATGGGTGGAGAAGGTCAGCACATCCCCGGAGACCCACGTCCCGCTCCAGCCGGCGGACGGCAGCGTGAAATAGGGCCTGGAAAACGCGGGGTTGTTGGGCGCGAAGGTGCCGCCGACGCTGCCGCCGCCGACCGCGCCGACGTTGTCGCCGACGCAGGTGAACGCGGATGGAGAGGAAAACGTGATGGTCCAGCGCTGTTCGATGCCGCCGATGGCGTCCACGGCGATCAGGGTGGTGGGGTCGCCGTTGGCGTAGTCGCCGGCCGCCGACACCTTGCCGCAGGTGTCCACCGAAGTGGCGATGGTGCCGACCTCGATGACGGGCGCCACGCGGGTATCGCTGGCGGCGTAGGCGTTGGCCAGGGTGATGCCGGCGTCGAAAGTCAGCGTGGCGACATCGCCATTCCAGGAGACGGCGTCCGTGGCCGCCAGCCGGAGGTACTCCTGGCTGCCGTCCGCCCCGACCGTCGCCTGGTTGGAGATGCGGATCAGGTCGCCGTCCCGAAAGATGTGGTCCGCGCCGTGTTCCGCCAGAACCGTGATGGACGCAGCGCCGGACGCCGCGTCCGCATGCAGCCAGCCGCCGCTGTACAGACGCTCGGCGCCGGTCAGGTCCGCCACGACATCGGTTTGTGTGCCGGGAAACAGACAGACCCGATCATCGCCTGGGGTGGGTGTTTCAATGAACAGCCGGGTGTTCTGCAACGGGGTTCCAGAGGTCGAGGCGACCTTCAGGAAGCTCTTGCGATAGGCCACGGACCCCGCGGCGCGCTCGTCCGCCGAGGCGTCCGGCCAGACGGCGTTCTTGACTCCCGACGGCGCCTCGGTGGCGGACATGCGCCCGCCGAGGGTGGATTGGGGTTTGTAGAAACGAATGTCGGATGTATTCATTTGTCTCCTGATTCAATTTGATCAACGGCCCAAGAATCCCTACGAAACAGGGTAGCCCATGAAGGATAACTGCTGCCTCAAAGCGGTGTTCCACGCCAAATCCGGTTGCGTGTCCCACGGATTGATATCGGGAGGCTCCGGGTAGTGCACGGTTATCGGCGGAAATTCACCATCGGCACAACCTGGGAAGTCAGGAAAATTACGGACGGGTCCTGATCCTCCTGAACTAAATTCAAACCATTCAGCGGGCTCAAAAGATGGATACACTTTGAAAAAAGATACGGTTGTCCAATGATAGCCTTTTGCCGGATATGGTCCGAGCACGAACGCCTGATAAGGAGTTGTGTTGACGCACCGTGTCCCCTCAAACATGAAATACGCGCCAACCACTTTTATAGACAGAAGAAGGCTGACATTGAGCATATAGTCGAAATGCCAGGTATACCGACCGCTCGGAAATGCTTCTTCGTATGAAAAATATGCTGGATTGAGTTGAAGCTGATGGTCGATTATGCCGTGATAAAAGTTGCCGGTACTCCTATAATGTTGTAAATCCGCATGCGTCTGGACAGTCATGAACTCATACAGCTCTCTGGTGGGAGCCACTACCACATCCTGTCTGTCTGCCGGGATTGTCTGGTTGAATCCGGTAACGGTTCGCACATTTGAATTGTTGAAATCCAGGAACACCGAATCGTTTACGGCAAACATCTTTCCCATGCTGTCGCCGTTATGGCTGTATCCGTAACTCCCGGAAGGGTGGTCAAAAGGCTTTGAATCGGCTGCGAATCGCAGATCCACTACCGTGCATGTGCTGTTTTTTCTGTCTACAGCCGATATCGTTCCGGTCAGTTTGGTGCTCCTGAACGAGAAGCCCACCACCCGCGCAAATGGACTGAGATGAATCGGGGCGCTCATCGCGTCAGCCGAGCTTGAAGGTGGCGATTTCGCCGGTCGCGGCGTTTTGCATGATCGCGGTCGTATCGTATTCCACCTTCACGAAGACGTTCGGGTCCGTGGCGCTGGAGATCTCTTTCGTGACCGTCTCGCCGCCGACGCGATTCCATACCTCGCTTTTTTTTTCGGAAGAGTCATCCTTCGCAACAACCACACTGTAGGAGACCCCCGGATCGCTTTTGGGCCAGAACTCGCGAGGAAACGAACATTCCGCGGCCTTGCCGCCAGCAATGACGAAAACCCGCACTGGCGGGATCTCCGCCGTCGTCACGTCCCCGGACCGCCATGCGTCCTGCATGGCCTTGAACATTTCGGGCGACGCCACCGCGCTGCCATTGCCGTATTCGACCTGCAGCAGGGTGTACTCCGGTTGGTAGCGCACCAGCAGCGCTCCGAACGCCTCGCAACTGGCGCAGAACTCGCCTCGCGTCTGGTCATACCGGGGGGCGGCCACGAAATTCCCTGCGCGGTCGCGAAACCCGGTCTGATACGCCACCTCCACGGTCGGCGCGTCGTAGTGCCATCTCAATTTCCTGGCCACCTCCCCGCTCCAGGAGAGGGTTTCGGTCACCGGGTCCGCCCGCCGACCGAGTACGGTCACGGTTACATCCTTCGAGCCGGAGGAGGGGGTCGCGCTGCCGTCGAAGATCTGCAATCCGACGGCATCGGCCTGGGAGCAGAACAGCTTGATCCGCTTCAGTCCGTTCAATGCGCTGCCCCGGTACGGCGCCATCCCCGGTGGATACACGAACACGTTGCCATCCGGGTCAGGCGCCACCTTCACCGTCAGCGGGACCACCGGTGGCACGCTGTGGAGGATCCCCCACTCCGTCACCCTGGTTTTGAGTTCCGAAAAGACCACGCAGACCGGGCGATTGCCGCCCTGATCCTGGTCGTCGGCGACCAGCTCGAACGGCGTCTGCGCCGCGAACGACGCGATATGCAGTTGCAGGTCGGCATGGACCGTGGCATTGCTCATGACGCGCTCTCCCCGGTCACGCCGATGGCCGTATTGCCGCCCAACACTCCCGTAACCCCCGCAGGGATGAGGTATTGTTCCCAGACCGGCAGCGCCGGCGGGATGCCATCCGCCTCGATGCAGGAGGAGACGCAGGTTGTCAGGCAGGGATAGGCGTCGGCCAGGGTCTGCCCGTCCGCAAAAGTCAGCACGGCCCTGTTGCCGTTCCATGCAACAGCGCCGCTTGCTGCCAGACGAACGAATTCAACCTTTCCGGCGCCGGCGACGCGGACCAGATCCCCGTCACGGAAGATGGCATCTTTGGCTGATGCCACATTGACGGCAATCCACGACGCGCCTGCAGAAACCGCAATATCCGACATCCCGCAGCCATACAGCCGCTCGGCTCCGGTCAGCGCCACCCTGGTGTCGCTGTCCGTGCCGGGAAAGATCACGATCCGGTCCGGAGCAAGGGAGGCATGCTGAAGATAGACACGGACCCTGGTCAGGGCGGTGTCTGGATGGATGTTATTGACAAACAGCTTGCGGAACCTGACGGAGCCACGCGCCAGATCGTCCATTGACACGTCAGGCCAGACGTTGTTGGCGATCTGGTCAACGATCTCATGGCCGGAAATGACGCCGCCGCCATTTGGCGAGTCGTCGAACAGCGCGGATTTCATGAACTTGATGTGGCCAGGGTCCAATGGCATATCACACCTGCATCAACTTGATGGTGCCGACGAAAAATCCGCTGT
>JBKACM010000244.1:0-3687 GCA_046269335.1 Alphaproteobacteria bacterium
TATGATCTGGTTCTGACGGACTGGATGATGCCGGAGATGGACGGGCTGCAATTGATCGGCCGCATCCGGGAACATTCGCAGTTGAGCCAGATGACGCCGATCATGATGGTAACTGGTTTCGATCGCGAAACGCTCCAGGGGGAGGCGGGGGAGGTTCATGTCGGGGAGGTGCTGACCAAGCCGGTCACTTCCTCCACTCTCCTCAACGCCATCTACAACACCTTCGGACTTCAGAAGGAGGGCAAGGGTCCGGATCGAAGGCGGCGGAGGCGGGATGCCACGACCCAGGAGGGAACCTGGCCGACGGAAGGTGTGGAAAGGCAGCTTCTCGCCGGGCGCCGCATTCTTGTCGTCGAGGACAACGCCATCAACCAGGAAATCGCCGTCCGCGTCCTGGAAGGCGAAGGGGCCACCGTCACGCTGACCGGCAACGGCGAGGAGGCGGTCGCCGCCATCGAGGCCGCTACGGAAGATTTCGACGTCGTGTTGATGGACCTGCACATGCCGATCATGGACGGCTATGAGGCGACCCGTCGTCTTCGCGCCAATCCCGCCTTCGCCACTCTGCCGATCCTCGCCATGACCGCCAACGCCATGACTCAGGACCGGAAGCTGTGCCTGGAAGCCGGGATGAACGACCATGTCTCCAAGCCGATCAACGTCGAACGGATGCTGGCGACCCTCAACTCCTGGATGAAGCCACTGGAAGGCGAAGCAACCGCCGTCACCAGGCGAACAACGGAAACGGGCACTACCTCCGGATCGCTACCCCCCCTTCCCGGGCTTGATGTTCAGGCGGGTCTGGGGCCCGTCAATGGGGACGAGGGGTTCTATCGGCTTGTCCTGGAACGGTTCTATGGCGAACATGCCAGGGATGGCGAGGACATGACCACCCTTCTGAACCAGGCCGATTTTCCCCATCTGGAACGCCGGGCGCATACCTTGAAAGGTCTCGCCGCTACCATCGGTGCTACCGACTTGAGCGAGGCCTGTCGAGCCCTGGAAATAGCGGCCAAATCACAGGACGCGCCGGAGACGATCATTCCGATTCTGAAACGGGTCGTTACGGAGCTGGCACAGATTATGGCTACCCTTGCGACAGCCTTTCCGGAGTTTGACGAGGCCTCTCGGGAAGAGACCCGGGAGACGTTGCCGCTTTCTTCCAGGCCAGCCGAATTACCCGTGGACATTGCTACCCTGACGCCGTTATTCCAGGAAATTGCAACCCGCCTGGCGGCATTCGATGCCAATGTCGAGGCATCCGTCGTGGCCATCAGCGGTTTGATCCGCGGAGGGGGGCAGGGGAGTCGTCTGGCCGAGTTGAAGAGACTTCTGAAGACCTACGATTTCGAGTCGGCTCATTCGTATGTAACGGCCTGGGCGAGAGAGATGGGCATTTCTCTGGAGCAGGATGGCGGGTGACATGGATTCCATGGAAAGCGAAACGATCCTGATCGTGGACGATACCCCTGGGAATCTCGACATTCTCAAGGGAATTCTCAGCCCGTACTATGGCATCAAGATCGCCATCAACGGCAGAGTGGCCCTGAAGGTCGCCACGTCCGAACAGCCGCCGGATTTGATTCTCCTGGATGTGATGATGCCCGACATGGACGGGTACGAGGTGTGTCGACAGCTCAAGGCGACGGAGTCCACTCGCAACATCCCCGTCATCTTCGTGACCGCCAAGTCGGAGGTGGATGACGAGACGCTCGGGTTTTCCCTTGGTGCCGCGGACTATCTGGTCAAACCGGTCAGCCCCCCCATCGTGCTGGCGCGGGTGAATACCCACCTGACCCTCAGCCGGCAACGAAAAATGCTGGAGGATCAGCTTCAGTTTCGAACCGTTCAGTTGCTGGTGCGGAACATCGAACTCGACGAGACCCGTATCGAGGTCATCTGGCAACTGGCCCGGGCGGCGGAATACCGGGATGACCATACCGGGATGCATATCCAGAGGATGAGTCATTACGCCAAGCTTCTTGGTCTTCAGGTCGGGTTCGGCGAGGAACAGGCGGAAACCTTGAAACATGCCTCGATGATGCATGATATCGGCAAGATCGGTATCGCGGACGGCGTTCTTCTGAAGGCGGGTGCCCTGAACGAAGCCGAGTTCGAGACGATCAAGAACCATCCCGAGATAGGGGCCGCCATCATCGGCGAGCAGGGATCGGAGCTTTTGTGTCAGGCCCGGATCATCTGCCTCACCCATCACGAGAGATGGAACGGCAGCGGGTATCCCAGGAGACTGTATGGTGAGGACATTCCCTTGATCGGCCGGATTTCCGCCCTCGCCGACGTGTTTGACGCCCTGACATCGCGCCGTCCCTACAAGGACCCCTGGCCTATCGACACGGCGCTGGAATGGATCCGGCAGCAGGCGGGCGAACACTTTGACCCGGAACTCGTGCCGCTGTTCCTATCCCAGAAGCCGGTCCTGCAGGAAATCATGGAGAAATTCGCAGACCCCGCACCACCCGTCCGTCTGACGTGATGACAGTCGTGGCGCGCCGGTGGCCGGAATTTCAGCGACGACGGCCGGAGGCGACACGCACAGGAGACCTGCTGCCCGTCCCCCGCCCCGCCCAGGCCTGGAATGCCTCAAGCAGCTCCCGCTCCCTGGCATCTCCCCCGGTGGAGCCTCCCGCAGCGAGCCGGGCCTCAGGAGCGGAGCCGTTCCTGGTCAAGGCCGCCAGCACGTCCTGCTGGGTCATGCCTCCTCTGTCCGGCGCGACAGGAGCGGACTGAACCGGCGGCGGGGACGGCCTGACCCGGATCGGCAACGGAGTGACAGGAGACGCCGCCGCCGACCCTCCCGGCCTCCGGACCGGCTTTTCGGCGGGGGGCTTCGAAGGAGCCGGACGAAACTCGGCAACTGCCGCCGGAGGCCGGACTCTGTCCTCCAAGGACGGCACCGGGGCCGTTACGGGTACCGGCGGAGGGCTCGCGTGTCTTGGCGGTGCCGGCATCTTCTTCGCGATGGAAGCAAAGGTCGCGGCATAGGGCGGCTCCGCCAGCGTGGCGGCCGTGACCCGCCGATTCCTGCCCGAAGGTGGAGCAACCTCCTGGCGACGGCGACAGGGGCCCACATAGGTATTGGCGATGACAAATGGCCGTACCCCATGAACCAGAAGACTCAAGGTCTCCGCAAGGGTGTGGCGGGACTTCGGAGCTGCCAGAAATTCATTCACGCCAACGCCGAGAGCGGCTTCCATGCGCGCGGGAGCCGCCGTTCCCACCACGACGATGGCCGCGAAGCGCCCCCGCTGGCTCCGTCTGGCGCGACGGACCTGCTGGGCAAAGATGACGGCATCGGTGTCCGCCAACGTCCACCGGACGAACACGACATCGGGGGAGGACGACTCGATGCCGGCCAGGGCACCCGCACCGTCCCCCGCCTCGGCAACGTCCCTGGCACTCATGCTGCGCAGCATGCCGCAGAGTTCCTGTCTGCGTTTGTCATCCCCATCGACGACCAGAAATTTGATCGGACCAAGCACTTCGGCGGTTCCTCGCTCCAAGCCGACGGGCAGCATTCTACCTAATTTCACCGTAAATCGCCAGACTATTACGGCATGATACCGGGGTAATCGGGTGAACCCGATTACCCCTAATACCAGACCGAGATGAGCTTGACTCATCACGGTCTGGGAATGGCGCATTGAGCGCCCGCGCGATCGTTCGCGC
>JBKACM010000245.1:0-3665 GCA_046269335.1 Alphaproteobacteria bacterium
CCCGGCCCCCCCCGCCCCGCCCCCCCCCCCCCCCCCACCCGCGGGGGCCGCCGCCCGGGGCCCCCCGGCCACGACGACCGTCCCCTCCGGAGGCTCCGCCCGAACTCCGGCTACGGGCGCAAGCAGGCCAAGAACGGCCCACCCCACCAGAAGAGAGCGAAGGGCCCTCATTGGGCCACGACGATCTTGCCTTCCATGCCCTTCTCCCGGTGGTCATCAATGGTGCAGAAAACGTCGTAACTGCCAGGAACAACGGGAACGACAAACATCTCGGCGGTACCCCCGGGAAGTATTTCGATCGCCGCGAAGTACGGTGCCTTGACCTCAAGATCCTTCGACTGAACCTTGCGCGTGGCCACGCTCTTGAAAAACTCCGCTGCCGTCCAGTAATGGGCCTTTTCGCCCTTGTTTTTCAGTACGAATTTGTACGGCTGGTTCGCCTTTAGTTTAAGTTCCTCGGGAGCATAGCTGTGCTCCTTCATGACGATCTCAATCACTTCCATCTTGTCCCAGTTCGCTTTCTTGACGATTTCCGCGGAATTCGTTACATAATCCGCAGAGAGTGCGGGTGCGGCCACGAACGCGGCGAGCATCGCAACAGCGAACACGGAGCCCTTCCCAACCATCGAGCTTTCCTCCACTTCCGGGTCAACACCACACGCACCAGATTCCGAACGGAAACAGCGACGCGGGAGGAAGCCCTAACAATCCATGTGCCAACTTTCCGTCTGGTTCCGGTTTTCTTCGATCTTGGCCTTCACGTTGCAACGGGAGGACCGCGGCGGGTCGGCGCTTCCTGTTTGCGCGGGTCGGCGGGTCCTTTTTTTCCTGATATTGGGAGAGGTCTTCCCAATACCGGGAATTTTTGCGGGGTGCGGTTCCGACTCGTCTCGTTTCGGGTCTTGCTCCGGGGTTTCCGGCGATATTGAAACCGAAGGAAGCCGGACGTGATCAACGGGGTCTGGAGAAAGTTTCTGGACATGATCGCAGGACGAAGATTTCGCTACGTCAGCCACAGAATCATCACCGTGGTCAGCGTCGTGGTGACGACCAGCCTGCTGGCGTTGATCCTGTTCTACACGTGGAGCCACAACGAGAACATCCGCAGCAACAACGAACGCTCCATGCGCAATGTCACCGAGAGCGTGAGCATCAGTCTGCAAACCGTCATGTTGGCGGGTTACGCCGATATCGCGCAGATCTTCGCCGATCGGCTGAAGGATACCCAGGGTGTCGTCGATTTCCGCATTTTGCGTGTCGACGGCAACGAGGCGTTCCACGACAACACCACCATCGACGATGTCAACCGCCGCCGTGGCGAGGAGACCTTCGAGCCGCGCACCGAAACGAAAGTGATCCCGGTCCTGCCCCCCGATCATCAGGGCCTGAGGACCGCCGTTGACGAACGGAGGATTCTGCCCCTGTACGAGGGCGAGGGCGAGGAGAAAAGTCTGACCTTCCTCGCCCCGATTCTCAATGGTGAGAAGTGCCACAAATGCCATGGCCAGGCAAAGCCGGTGCGCGGCGTTCTGAAGCTCACTACCTCCTTGAAAATGGTCGAGGCGGATATCCGCAGGTCGTGGATGCAGGCGGTATTCATCCTGGTACTGGCGGTCACGGCGATCCTGGCCGTTACGGCCGGTCTGGTGCGGCGCTCCGTCGTCCAGCCCATCATCACCCTGTCAAACGCCATGGCCGATGTCTCCAAGGGCGAACTGGAGATGGCCGTCCCGGTCCTTGGACACGACGAGCTGGGGGCGATGGCCCACAGTTTCAACCACATGACCGGGGAATTGCGTCGCAGCCTGGAAGGCTTCGTCACCGAGCATGACAAGCTGACCACCATCATCCTGTCCGCCGACGAGGGCATGGTGGTCACCGACCCCAAAGGCAAGGTCGTCCTGGTCAATCCGGCGGGTGAGCGCATCCTGGGCAAGCCGGCCGAACGGATCATCGCCGAGGGGATCGGCAGCGTGTTCGATAACCCGGAGCAGATGCAGACCTGGCTTGCCAGGCCCGGTGGGACCAAGGACGAGATGATCGAGTTCAACGATCGCATCCTGAGCGTCTCCGCCACCACCGTCCATTCGGACGACGATGTCCGTACCGGCACCACCGTGTTGATTCGTGACGTCACCGAAATCAAACGGATGGAAGAGTGGCTGCGTAACCGCTCTCTCATCGACGGCCTGACCGGTCTGGGCAACCGCCGTTTTCTCGACAACGCCCTGGCCCGAGAGATGGAAAGGGCCGCGGTTCAGGGGGATCTGCTGTCGATTCTCATTTTTGACATCGACCACTTCAAGAAATTCAACGACACCTACGGCCACGACCAGGGCGACCGCGTGCTGAAGGAGGTTGCCGAGTGCCTTCGGAGCACCCTGCGGGCGGCGGATATCCCCTGCCGCTACGGCGGCGAGGAATTTCTGGTAATTCTGCGGTTCGCTGACCGCACCGGTGCCTTCACGATCGCCGACCGGATCCGCCAGAACATCCAGGCCATGGTACTGTCCGGATTGCCCACCGTGACTGTCAGCGTTGGCGTCGCCTTCTACCACGATTTCCGCCCGGGAAATCCGGTTGCCTTCGTCGAGCATGCCGATCGCGCCCTCTACACCGCCAAGCGCAGCGGGCGCAACCGCGTGATCGTGGCCGTGCCCGAGGCGAATGAAAACGGGAACGATGCTTCCCTGGTCTCCGTGTCCTCGGCGGGAGAGGTGTCGTGATCCGATTCGAATTCCGCAAGGTGTCGCACCGTATCCTGTTCGCCGTGGGAGCCTCGGTGGCGGTCGGACTTGGTGTTCTTGTCCTGTTCTTTACGCAACAGCAGGAACACAGCATCCTGGCTCAGAACGAACGTACGCTGACGAAGGTGTCCGACAGCGTCATCGAAGGACTGCGTACCGTGATGGAGGCCGGCTACGCCAATGTCGGGTCCGCAATGTTCGAACGCATGAAGGACCTTGGCAAGTCGCTGGAGTTGCGCGTCCTTGCCGCTGACGGCACCCTGGCCTTTCGGGACAACCGGTCCATCGACGACGTCAACGGGCGACTGAACAGCGAGCGTTTTTCCCGCCGCACCCCATTGCCCACGCTCCGGGCGGAAGGGGCCGACACTCCGGAGTTCCGCCGGACGGCCAGCGGAGAGGGACTGTCCGCCAGCTACTATCGCACCCAGCCCGATGGGGAGCGTCTTTTCACGCTGCTGACGGCCATCGGCAACGAGAAGGCATGTCACAAATGCCATGGCGAGGACCGGAAGGTATTGGGGATCCTGGCCCTGACCGCTTCCCTGGCCGAGGTGGACAGCGACATCCAACGCACCTGGTTACGGGCCTCCGGCGTGCTTGCCGTGACGATCCTCTTTGCCCTGCTCAGTGTCAGCCACCTGCTTCACCTCACCGTCGTCCATCCGATCCAGCGCATCACCAGGGCCATGCACCTGGCCGCCAAAGGAGACCTGTCCCAGGAGGTACCGGTACTCGGCAACGACGAGCTGGCCCATATCGCCGGCAGTTTCAACCGGATGATCCGCGAAGTGTTGCGCATGTACTCGGATCTTCACCGGGAGCGCAACAAGCTGTCCACCATCATCCTGGGGGCCCAGGAAGGAATCATCGTGACCGACAGGTCCGGCCAGATCGTTCTGGTCAATCCGGCCGCCG
>JBKACM010000246.1:0-3600 GCA_046269335.1 Alphaproteobacteria bacterium
CGCAAGCCAAGGGGCCGGACGGCCCCGCCGGCGATTGAGGGCGTTGATCGGTCACGATCAACGCGGATTGGTATGATGCCAACGTCAGGTGTTGCCGCTTGACTCTCGGCACGGACACCCCGATTTTGGGGCGAGAGAGGACACCATGGTCGCGATCACCTTCGACACCCTTAAATTCGTTCACCGGCTGCGGGATGCGGGCATTCCCGAGCCGCAGGCCGAAGCCATCGCCGAAGCGTTCAAGGACGCCTCTGGCGAGGCGGAACTGGCGACGAAAGGTGACATCTCCAACATCGACCGCAAGATCGACATTCTTCGTTCCGATATGGAGAAGATGGAGCTGCGCATGACGCACAACCTCACCCTGAGACTCGGTGCCATGCTGGCCGCCGCCGTGGCGGTCATTGCGGCGATCGTGAGGATGCCCGTGCACTGATACCGATGAGCCGATAAATCGGCTCATCGTATGGTCCCTGGCCGGGTGCCCATGTCTGTGGACTTGGCCGCTTGATGCCGGCGCACAAGGGGGACGATGTGTCAAATGTTGTGCTCGCCGGCATGATACCAGTGAGCATAATTTTTGACACATGATCTCGTGCCGGAAGCCGCCGTCGGAGACGATCATCAAGAACGAGGGGACTCGTCCCCTCGTGCTCCCCGATCTTTTCCGACTTTTCCGGGGAGCGCGAGGGGCCTCACGGCCCCTCGTATGACTTTTCTTGAGAAAACAATTCGTGAGTCAATTTTTCCGCTCAGCGGTATGAGGTCATGGCGCGCTCCCGTCACGCCGCCCCGCTCGACGATCGGCAAGGTCACGCCTTTATGATCGCTTTGTCGCGAGAGAGTCTTGGCGCGATCCTGGCCGCCTATGCCGAGCTGTTCTTCCTGCGCGGCCGTCTGGCCGGCGGCGTAATTCTGGCCACAACCTTCCTCAATCCCAACGTGGCGATTTCCGGATTGATCGCGGTTCTGGCGGTGTTCGCGTTCGCGCGATTGATCGCCCTGGACCGGAGCGTGGTCGTCTCCGGATACCATCTGTACAATCCCCTGCTAACCGGGGTCGGCATCGGCTACCTGTTCCAGGTAACCCCCTTGAGCGCGCTGTTCATCGGCGCAGCGGCGGTGCTGACCTTCGTCGTCACCATGAGCCTGCGGCACCTGTTCTCCACCTATCTTCTGCTGCCGGTGTTCAGCCTGCCGTTCACCGTGGTGACCTGGGCGGTCTATCTGGCGACAGGACGGTTTTCCGCTCTGTATGGAGCGGGTCTCTATCACCACCCCTATTCCGGGCTCGATCCGCTGCTGCCGGTCATGGTCAGCGGGTTTTTCAAAAGTCTGGGAACCATTCTGTTCCTGCCGGATGTCGTGCCGGGGATAATTTTTGCCCTGGTCCTGCTGGCGAGTTCCCGAATTCTGTTTCTACTGGCACTTGCCGGGTACGGCCTGGGGACCGGGTTCGTCGGGTTGATGATGGGATCAATGGACATCGCCTGCCGGGATGTCAGCCATTTCAACTTCGCCCTGATCGCCATGGCCCTGGGGGGGGTCTTTCTCGTGCCTTCGCGCTGGTCCTACGGCGTGGCCATGGTGGCGGTGGTGGTTTCGGCCATCATCCTGGAAGCGTTCAAGGTGTTCTGGTCCGGCTATGGCGTGTCCGGGTTCGTGCTGCCGATCAATACGCCGACCTACATCGGCACCATGCTGCCGTTCCTGTATGTGCTGGGGCTGACCCGATTTCCGCTGATGGCCCGGGTGATCCGGGCCAAGCCCGAGGAAACGCTCGATTATTTCCTGGCCGACCAGCGGCGCTACCCTGGGGCCACCATCGGGATCGGCCTGCCGTTCTCGGGCCGATGGACGGTATGGCAGGGCCACGATGGCCGCTGGACCCACCAGGGAATACACCGTTATGCCTGCGATTTCGTCCTACGGGGCGACGATGGCCGGACTCACGTCGGGAGTGGCCTGGAACCCGCCGACTATCATGCCTTCAACAAGCCGGTACTGGCACCGGTTCGCGGTCGGGTACTGGTCGTGGAGAACGCCCTGGCCGACAATGCCATAGGCATCGTGGATGCCATTCGTGCCTGGGGAAACTTCGTCATTCTACAGGACGATCGTGGTCATTACGTCTGTCTGGCCCACTTCGCCCAGGGCTCGATCCGTGTCGCCGAAGGCGAATGGGTGGAACCCGGCACCCTGCTTGGGCGTTGCGGCAACTCCGGCTATTCGCCCCAACCCCACATCCATATCCAGGTACAGACCAGCGCGATGGCGGGGGCGGCGACGATTCCCTTCAGTTTCGTGAGCTATCTATGCAACGGAATCTACCGTGCCAACGAGATCCCCGTGGAAGGAGAGGTTCTCGAACCCTGTTTCCCCGACAAGGAACAGGAGGCCAGGGTTACCTTCCTGCTGGAGGATCGCTATCGCTACGAGGCGTTTCGCAACGGGCGGAAAGTGGGAGAACTGGCGTTCGTGGTGCGCTGCACGACGGAAGGAATCCTGTATTTCGATTCCGGACGTGGCCGCCTTTACGTCGGCAGCTATCAGGGGACCTTCTACGTCTACAGCCTGGAGGGCAACGATCCCTACCTGAGGGCCCTGTTCATGGCCATGCCCAGGCTGCCCCTGGTAGCGCGCGAGGGACTGCGCTGGAACGATCACTTGCCGGTAAGTATTCTGTTTTCCGGTCTGCTCAAGGATCTGGTCCTGCTGGTGGCGTCGTTCGTGCCGGCCATCGCCAACATTCGGGTTCACCTCCAGCGGGACGATCCCCGGGAGATTTCCGGGATCGTGAGTTATCCTCTGCTTCGGATACGCCGTTCCGTCTCGGTGACGTTCGAGACGGCGGTGGGGCTCCATCGGGTCCGCGTGGAGGATCTTGAACTGCGGCGGGTGGAGGGGACCATACGAGGAGAAGAGAGGGAGGAGACGTGATCCGGAAATTCTGTCTGGCAGGTGTGATCCTCGGGGCGCAGATGCTTGCCTCTCCGGTCTCCGCCATGACGGAGACGGAAGTTCGGGACGCCTATCTCCGATCCTACGGCTATGAGCGGACCCTGTCCTATGAGGACGCGATCCGGGCTCTGATCCCGGTCGCCGATGCTTCTCCCTCGGAGTACAAGGTGAACCTCAGGCTGGGCTGGCTCCATTATCTGCGCGCCAGTCATGTCCCTGCCCTGGCCCACTACCGCAAGGCCCTTGATGCCATACCGACCTCCATCGAAGCCAGGCTCGGTCTGTTGAATCCCCTGATCGCGCTGGAGCGACTGGAGGAAGCAACCGCCGTGGCCAGGCAGATATTGACGCTCGATCGATACAATTATTATGGAAACCTGCGCCTTGCGACGCTGTTGCGCCGACAGGGGCAGCACGACATGGCCGAGCGGGTCTGCCGGGATCTGCTGGCGTTGTATCCGGAGGATGTGTCCTTCCTGACAGAACTCGCCACCCTGAAAGCCGAACAGGGCCAAACGGAAGAGGCGACGGCGACCTTCCGGGAAATACGGATTCTGGACCCCGAAAACGTGGCGGCACAGCGGTACCTGATGGCGCGGAGACCTGACTTTGCTCCGCCTGTAATACCAGAACCGCGAT
>JBKACM010000247.1:0-3569 GCA_046269335.1 Alphaproteobacteria bacterium
GCGCCATTCCCAGACCGTGATGAGTAAAGCTCATCTCGGTCTGGTATCATACCGCTGAGCGGAACGGGGAGCACGAGGGGGCGAGTCCCCTCGTTCTTGGTCGTCTCCGACGGCGGGTGCCTACATCCGCGGGCTTGTACCGGATTCCGTTCCTCAGCCAGCGCGAACGCGGGAGAGGAACTTGTTGACCTCGGCACGCATGCTTTCCGAATTGTGGGCCAGTTCCCCGGTGGCAGCGAGAACCTGCTGGGCTGATTGTCCAGCTTCCTCCACCGCCTGGTTGACGCCGCTGATGTTACGGGATACCTCGTTGGTGCCCTTCGCCGCTTCATCGACGTTGCGTGCGATTTCACGGGTGGCTGCCCCCTGCTGTTCCACCGCCGTCGCGATCGACGATGAAATTTCGCTCACTTCAGCAATCGTCGAGGTAATGGTGCGGATGGCCTGAACGGCATCAACGGTCGCCGTCTGTACCGCGGTTATCTGCTGGGAAATCTCGTCGGTCGCCTTGGCGGTCTGGTTGGCCAGGCTCTTGACCTCGTTGGCCACCACGGCAAAACCCTTACCGGCATCCCCCGCCCGTGCCGCCTCGATAGTGGCGTTGAGGGCCAGGAGGTTAGTTTGGCTGGCAATATCGTTGATCAGTTTGACCACCTCGCCGATTTTGCTCGCGGCCTCGGCCAGACCCTGAACCATCTGGTCGGTCTTGCGGGCCTGCTCGGTCGCCCCGGCCGATATCTTTGCCGCCTGAGTGACTTGGCGCGAGATTTCCCCGATCGAGGCGGTAAGTTCCTCGGCCGCAGCGGCCACCGTCTGGACGTTGGCGGCTGCCTGATCCGCAGCAGCGGCAACCGCCGTCGACTGCCGGCTGGTCCGTTCGGCGGTTGCAACCATGGTACTGGAAGAGGCCTGCATCTCGGTCGCCTCCGACGCCAGGGCATGAACTATCCCTTTGACACTGCTCTCGAAACCGTCGGCAAGTTCGTTTATGGCCCGGCGCTTCTCTTCCTCGGCGCGCCGCTTCGCCTCTTCCTGCCCACGCTGCATCTGTTGAAGTTCAATGGTCTTTCGGCGGTAGTCCTCGGTGGCATGCACCACCGTACCGATCTCGTCGTCCGCCGAGTAGGCCACCATCGCGACATTGGTGTCGCCGCGTCCCAGGGCCTGTAGGGCATTGGCACAGCCAGCAAGTGGCCGGACAGTCGAATTGACGGTCCAGAAGGCCATTGCCGCGCAGACCAGCAACGCAACCAGGCCAACCACCACGATCAGTGACTTGGCCATTCCGACCGACGCCTGGCTGCTGGTGGCGGCATCCTCCACCGACTTGTGGATAGTATCGCTCAGAGTCCCCATCCGCTCTTCCAGGTCCTTGAAATTTTCCTGGAACTTCGACTCGCCCGCCTCGGCCGCCGTATGATTGGAAAAAGCGAGCCCGACCAACGCCTCGGCGGCGGCGATATAGGCGTCACGGGCAGGACCAACGGAGCCCAGAGCTTTCCGGACCTCGGCGTTCAGCGGCAGCGCTTCGTTTGCAGCCACGACATTGCGGAATTTCTTGGCATGCTCCTCCAAATCGCCGCGGATATCCTCCTTTGCCTTGGCATCCGCCGTATCGCCGGCACGCAGGGCGGACAGCACGTCACCGCGAAGGCCGTCGTGCATCATGTCACCTTCCAGGTGATTGCGCAGTGCCATGCCGGTAATCGTCACCTCATCGAGGCTGGTGGCCAACGCATTGATGGCCCAGTAGCCCACGCCACCGATTACGGCCATGAGAATCAGTGAAATTGCGGCGAGACCAGTGATCTTCCCACGGAATGTTACATCCATTCTTCTTTCTCCTTAGGAAATAATCCCCCAGTTTATGAACAGAGATGCCTGGAGAGTTCTGGCGTCGGATAATCGGACAAGCTGGACCGTCTCCCGGTCGTCATCGTAGCGCGGTGCCACTGGGTCTCACGGAGGGAGGACTCAGCCCGACCAGTGCAAGGTCCCACAGTAGCAATGAAAATGCGGCCATTGAAATGACCGCTTGGTATCTCTTCGTCTGCCCTCGGCGGGTGCCCACGTCCATGGGCTTGCCTGCCGCCTCAGTGGCGGCTTGATGCTGGTCGACGAATCAAGTCGAGAGTCGGCCGGTATCATACCAACGGCATCAGACATTGGCGATCCCGCCGACAGGAGTGCCGATGAAGGTCAGGAACTCCCGTCTTGTCGCCGCGTCGTCACGAAAGACACCCAGCATGCGGCTGGTGACCATGGTCACCCCCGGCTTGTGGACGCCCCGGGTGGTCATGCACTGGTGCGCGGCCTCGATCACCACGGCGACGCCCCTGGGATGGAGGACGTCGCCGATGGCATTGGCGATCTGGGCCGTCATCTTTTCCTGGATCTGTAGCCGCTTGGCGTAGACCTCCACCAGTCTGGCCAGCTTGCTGATGCCGACGACCCGTCTGTCAGGCAGATAGGCGACGTGAGCCTTGCCAATGATGGGGGCCATGTGGTGTTCGCAGTGGGATTCGAAACGGATGTCCCGCAACGCCACGATCTCGTCATAGCCCTCCACCTCCTCGAAAGTACGGCGGAGAATATCCACCGGATCCAGGCGGTAGCCGGCATAGAACTCCTCGAAGGACCGCACCACCCGCGACGGCGTATCCTTCAATCCCTCCCGGTCCGGGTCGTCTCCGGCCCAGCGCAGCAGGACTCGGACGGCTTCCTCTGCCTGTTCGCGGCTGGGTTGGCCCTGGGGAAAAGCATCGGCGTCGGAAAACGTGGTCACAGGGTCAAACTCCTGAGCGGGGCCCACCTCCGGGCGGACCAGGGCAACGCGGCACGGTGTCCCGGGACAACTGGGGTGTCCGGGAGTACGATGCAACCCCCCTCCCCGTCGCGACAATCATACCGAGAGGGCGATGAACCGACTCATCGGCTCACTGGTATCAGTTGATGCGCGACGAGTCGTGGGGACTGTCCAGGGAAAAGGCCGGAATGCGGACGTCAAAACGCATACCGTTCCCACACTCCATCTCATAGGTCCCAACCATGATCCCCGACGGCGTGGGCAGGGGGGTCCCACTGGAATACTCGAAAGTCTCCCCGGGCTTCAACACAGGCTGCTCCCCGACAACGCCGGAGCCCCGGACCTCCTGAACCCTCCCCATGGCATCGGTGATCTTCCAGTGCCGCCGCAGAAGCTGGACAGTCTCGCCGGAGTGGTTTTCGATGCGGACCCGGTACGCCCAGACGAAATGGTTGTCATCCGGCGAGGACTGCTCGTCCAGATAAAACGGCCTGACCGTGATCGTAATGTTCCTCGTCGTTTCGGTATACATGCAGGACCTGTCCAGAATACCGGACCGGAGTGCCGGGTACGCCGCCACCCCGCGAGCGACTCTCCGATGGTAATAAAAATCCTGTGCTTTTGTCCAGCGGTGGACAACATGAGCAGGGTAATCGGGTGAACCCGATTACCCCCGATTTGTTCATGCCCCTCAATCGCCGGGCGGGCGCGGACGCGCCCTTGGCTTGCGCGCACACGGGTGCGCGGGCGCTCAATGCGCCAG
>JBKACM010000248.1:0-3565 GCA_046269335.1 Alphaproteobacteria bacterium
GCGAAGCTAATAGCCCTGGCCCAGCGCCACGGTGTTTTTCAGGTCGGCCCCCATGGCGAGGACGGAGCGGCGCAAGGGGCGTGGCGCGCGCAACACGGTGGGAACCATGCCACGCGCTCGGCGCCAGACCTGGGGGTGCCCTTCCCGTACTACCGTCACGCCGTCGTCGTTGCGTCGCACGATCTCCCGGTCGTGGAGAATGAAACGGTCGGCGAGTCCACGCAGATGCTTCAGAGCCTCCTCGTTGTCGGTACAGATGGGTTCCCCGCCGCGATTGCCACTGGTGACCATCAGCAGATCCGTCGGCGGCAGATCGTCTCCCGGCAGGGGGTGGAACAGCAGCAGATGGCAGGGCGTGGTGGGCAGCATTACCCCCAGGGTGGGGCTGTCCGGGGTCAACAGATCCAGGGCATGGCCCAGGCCGCTTGCCTCTTGCCGTATCTCCAGAATCACGATGGGGGCGGAGGCGGAGGCGAGAAGGGCTTCCTCCTCCGCCCCGACGTGGCAGAAGCGGCGAACCACTTCCAGCGAGCGGGCCATTACCGCCAGCGGCTTGTGGGGGCGTTGCTTGACCCGGCGCAGACGGTGCAAGGCCTCGCGGTGTCTGGAATCGACGATGAGCTGGAAACCTCCAAGCCCTCGCAACGCCACGATGTTTCCCGACATCAGCGATCTTCTGACCCCGGACCATCCTTGATCCGCCAGGAGTTCTCCTTCCGGCCCGCGCATCTCCACCCGTGGGCCGCACTGTGGGCAGGCCATGCTTTCGGCGTGGAAACGCCGGTTGCCGGGGTTTTCGTACTCCGCCAGGCATGCGGGACACAGGGGAAAGCGATCCAGGCTGGTGTGGTCCCGGTCGTAGGGCAGGCGTCGCAGAACGGTATAGCGTGGTCCGCACTGGGGGCAACTGGTGAAGGGGTAACCGTGGCGACGGTCGGCGGGGTCCAGTACTTCCCGGCGGCACTCCGGGCACACGGCCAGATCCGTGGGGATGGTGATGCGTACCGGGTCGTCCTCCCGGCTGTCACGAATGACGAAACTGCCCGCCGGCCCCTGGACAGGGATCTTCTCTCCGGCATTCACGCGGTCCAGTCGGGCATGAACGGGAAGATGGTCCGGAAGCGACGACTGAAATCTCAACAGCGCTGAATCCGGGCCGATCACCGTCAGTCGCACGTTGCCGCAGTGGTTTTCCACCCATCCGCCCAGTTCCAGCGACGTGGCCAGGCGGTACAGAGCCGGACGAAACCCGACGCCCTGGAGGATCCCCTCCAGTTCCCAGTGCCATGCGAACAGGGGAGACTCATCCCCCATGGGGCGGAGCAACCGAGGCCGCGGCGTCGACCAGAGCCTCGATCCAGGCCTCCAGGCCCAGGCCGCTGCGGGCGCTCACTTCGAACAGCCGCGCCCATGGGTTCACCCGGCGCACATGGGCCAGGCACTGATCCCGGTCCCAGTCCACGTGCGGGGCAAGATCGGTCTTGGTTACCACGACAGTCTGGCATTTTCGAAACGGCACGGGATATTTCAGGGGCTTGTCCTCGCCCTCGGTGACGGAAAGCAGCACCGCCCGGGCATTCTCGCCGAGATCAAAGGCGGCGGGGCATACCAGGTTGCCCACGTTTTCGATCAGAAGCAGGCGTGTTTCCGGACGTACCACCTCCGGCAAGGCCGCCTGGACCATGGAGGCATCCAGGTGACAGGCATTGACGGTCTCAATTTGATGTACCGGTACTCCGTGGACACGCAGGCGCGCGGCATCCCGGTCGGTCTGCAAGTCTCCGACGATTACCGCAAGACCAATCCGATCCTTGAGGCGCTCCAGGGTGCGTTCCAGAAGCAGGGTTTTGCCCGATCCTGGAGAGGAAATCAGGTTTAGGGCGAAGATGGCCCGCTGCCCCAGCCAGGCGCGATTGGCTTCGGCGATTTTCTGGTTATGGGCCAGCAGGTCCTGTTCCAGGCGCACGATGCGTCCCGGGGGGGTGTCCTTGCCGTGAGGAGGATGGTCGTGGGGATGGGCGTAATCGGAAGGGGACACGCCCGAGCAACCGCATTGATCACACATCGTCAATCTCCAGGGATTCGAGCCTCAGGGTATCGCCACCTTGTAGCAAAATCTCCTCTGAGCCACAGGCCGGACAGCGCGGATCGGAGGGGGAAATGTCGGCCGACAGCCTCTCGCAATTCAGGCATTGGCCAGAGGGAAGTTCCTCCCGGACGATCAGACGGGCATGCCCTGCCGGGGTATCGCGGGCCGCCACGGGAAAGCAGAAGGAAAGAGATGCGGCATCGATACCGCTCAGGGCTCCTACGCACACCATGACTCTGTCGATGCGCGCGAGATTCTCCCGCTGGGCCACCTCGGCGATGTGGGTGACCAGGGATTGGGCCAGGGCCAGTTCGTGCATCAGCAGATTCTCGGCAACAGTTCTCCGTGGGGCATGTCCACCAGGGCGGAGCCGCCTACCAGGGTGTTCATCACCACTCTTCCCGGGATATCGATGGCCGAGCCGATGCGTCGTGCCATGCGACCTTCGGGCAGCGTCCGCCAGGTGTCCAGGACCGTCTCTGCCACCGTCGGGTCCATCACCGCCATCAATCTACCCTCGCTGGGAGAGTGAAGCAGGCTGATTCCCAGCATCTCCGCCGCCGCTGCCGCCGCCGGATCGGTCGGTACCTGTTCTTCGTCTATTTGGAATCCGCAACCGACTGCTGCCTCGTGCAGAGAGGCGGCCAGTCCTCCCCGAGTGGGATCGCGCAGGAAACGCACCGACTCCGCCACGGGCTGCATGGCCTGCACCAGGCGGTATACCGGTGCGCTGTCGCTGACCGGCCCGCCCTGGGGAAAAAGAGACTCCCGGGCCGCCAGCACCGCCATGCCGTGGCTGCCCACCGGCCCGCTGACCAGAACGGCATCCCCAGGCCGAATGGTCCGCGCCGCCAGTTGGAATCCCGGCAGGGGGGTGCCCACACCGGTGACGTTGATGTAGAGCCCGTCGCACTGGCCACGTCGCACCACCTTGGTATCCCCGGTAATCACGCTGACCTGGCAGGCCCTGGCCGCATCGCGTACTGCGTCTAGGACGCGGCGCAGGGTGGCGAAGGAAAGACCTTCCTCAAGAATCAGGGCCAGGGTCAGGTACAAGGGACATCCCCCCCCCGCGGCAACATCGTTGACCGTGCCATGTACCGCCAGATCCCCGATGCATCCTCCGGGGAAAAACAGGGGCTGTACCACGAAACTGTCGGTGGTGAGTACCAGCCGGGAATCCGGCAGATTCACCAGGGCCGCGTCCGGCAGGGGGTCCAGGATCTCGTTGCCGAAACGGGGCAATATTTCCCGGTCGATCAACTCCCGGGACAGGCGTCCCCCCCCGCCATGGGCCAGTAGAACGCGGTGATCCCCCGACATGACTTTTACCCCTGGTATATTTTTGTTTGCCCTCGCCGGGTGCGGGCGTTCGTCCGCCTGGCTGCCGCCTCAACGGCGGCTTGATACCGGCCGACGAGTCATACCGCCGTGCAGATATTTTGACCCAGGGTCAAAATATGCACAGACGGCCGC
>JBKACM010000249.1:0-3545 GCA_046269335.1 Alphaproteobacteria bacterium
GGGGGGCGTGAAGCTGTTCGGGCGCCGCTCCGGGCGTGTTCCGGCGAAGAAGGCCGCTGTCACGGCCGGGTCTGCCTCGGGCGCGAAGGGTGCCACGGCAACGATGGGAAAGACGGCGGAGAATGCCACTCCGGTGCTGGTCGCAAGGGAAGCCGCGCCCGGGGACGAGACCGGGGAGGGGAAGCCCGGCGGATCTTCCCGGCCCATGGTTCGCAACGGCAAGGTCGTTCCCGCTTCGGAGCCTGCGAAGGCAAAGGAGGGCGACCCGTCCGTCCAGGAAAGGAGAAAGACGGCCCTGGTCAAGCAGATCCAGGACCTGACGGAGACCGAGCTTCAGGTAAAGGAGACTCTGTCGCGGCTCCAGACGGAAGCCGATCGCCAGGAAATCTATGTCACCAAGCTGACGGCTGACGTTGCCGACCTTACTCACACCCGGGAGATGGCCGAGAAGAAGGTTTCCGCCCTGCTGGCCCGGCAGCGGGAACTGGAACGCTCCATCGCCGCCGTGGAACGGGCCGCTGAAGCCGCCCGCAAGGAAAAGATGGAGGAGCTGGAGGCGGCGATCGCGGCACAGAAGGAGATCGAACTGAACAAGATCATGTCCTGGTCGTCCGAGGAGAAGGCGCGTCTGCAACATCGCTTCGACCAGGAGTACCGGGCGCAGTCGGCGGTATTGCGGCGCGAACTGGTCGAGAACGTCAACTCGGAATTCGACAAGATCCGGGACTATCTGGTGAAATTTGCCTCCGACCGGCGGACGATCGTCGAAAAGGACCTGCAGAACTTCCTTGCCGAAAAACAGGCGGCCATCCTCTCGGGGCTGGAATAGCCGGGACCGGTCTATAGCCTGGTGACGTGGAACTCCCTTGCCATGCGTCTGCGGAGATCCTCGATAGCCCGGAACGATTCCCGCAGGCGGTCGCGCTCCCGCCGGCTGAGGCCCTGCGGCGGCAGGTAGTTGCCAACCGGAAGCCCGGCCTTGAAGTCGGCGATCTGCTGGCGCAGGAGCAAGGTGGCGATGTGGGCGAAGGCTTCCTTCAGCCGTTCCTGTTCGGACGCCTCCAGAACCTCCCGCGCCTGCAAGGCGTCGATACGGGCCAGGGTCGATGTCTCCTCGATCCCTTCCCGCAGGGCCAGAATCCGGGCCGACTGCACCAGGGGCAACAGGCCATTGTGCTTCAGGTTGATCTTGCCCTTGTTGTCGGTGCTTTCGCGTTCGGTAATGAAGCGACCGAACATTCCACTCGCCGTCCGATGATCGGCAATGGCTTCACACATGCTCCGGAGATATCCGGGGTTGGTCATGGCCATGCCGGTCACGTGGGAACGAACGTCCATCGCAAGCTCCCGCTTGCGCCCCCATACAAGCTGAAAATCGAAGAAGATGTCCGACATCTGGGTGGCGACCAGACTCCGCCGGCGCCGCCATCCGTCCACCTGATCGCGCCACTGGGACTGGGTCTTGCGCCATGTGGGGTTGATCGCCATGCAGTAGCCCTTGCACAGCGGCAGGCCGACGGCGGCTAGAAAGGTCACCATGCGTTCGGCCAGTTCCCGGAAATAGCCGTCGATCCGGTTGTGTTCCTCGTCTGGGTAATCGTCGAGAATGAATCCGTTGTCCTGATCCGGAAACAGCGAGTTCTCTCCGCGTCCGCTGGACCCCAGGACGATCACCACGAAATCCACCGGCGGTGCGCCCCAGCCTTCCATCTCCAGGTCCTGGACACAGACGCCGACGATACGCCGGTAAATGTCGTTGTTGATGCTGGTCAGCAGACCCTGGATATCCGGGGCCGGCAAACCATCCCGCAGCAGTTCGTCGGCCAGCTCCCACTGCGCCTCCCTGGCGGTGTTCATGCCCTCCATGGTGTCGTTGTGAGTGATGCGATCGACCTGCTGCACCATCTGTTCCGACGCGGCGGTCAGGGCCAGGTCCAGACTGAGACTGCCCACCACCCGGCCGTCGGATACTACCGGCAGATGGTGGAGGCCATGCTGTCGCATGCGACCGATGGCCTGATAGAGGTACTCGCCCACGGGAACGGTCATCACCGGTCTGGTCATCACCGTGTCGACGGCGGTGTCCGGCGAAACCTGGAAAGTCATGCGACGCGATACGTCCCGCTCGGTCACCAGCCCGATCGGTCGTCCGAAGGCGTCGTTGATGATAACGCTGGAGGCATTGGCGAGGGTCATCAGCGACACCACCTCCTGGCAGGAGGTTCCCGAGCGCACCGTCACCGGCCGTTCGCCCATGAACTCGCTCACCAGCCTGGAGAACATCGCCGTCTGACTGCGCAACGGATCCTCTCCTCTCTCCGGGCCGCGCCATGCTGCGGCGCACAGCATGCCAGCCGCCACGGCTCCGTCAAGCACCAGAACGGAATGTCATACCATCCGCACGAAGTTTTGACTTCGTGCGGAGCGGGTTTCGCTCAGACGCCGCGCGGGCTTGATACCAACGGTACGAGTCAAGGCCTCGTACCGTTGGTATCAGTCCAACCCCCGCTGCATTGGTGGCCAGGAGCCATTCCTGGCACAGAACCCCAGCGGCCTGCGGCCATAGGTCTCCAGGTGTCGGAGGTAGGCATCCGGGGCGGCATGGCGATAGAAGCGGTGATAGACCATCCCTGTCGCTTCCCAGTTGGCGACCAGGCCACCTGCCGACAGGGCCAGATCAAGGCTTGCGGCGGCAACGACGAAAAAGATCCCGATCCGCCGCACCCCCCGCCGCACCCCCGGAAGGCATGGACCTGCCGTGCGATGAAGTACAGGTAAGCGACGAACACCGGCTGGTACAGGCGGGCGATCCACTCGCCGCGCATCTGCCAGCCCTGATAGGGCGGGGCCAGATTGTTGAACAGGAACAGGGCCAGAAAGACGAGCAGCAGGACGGCTTCCGCCGGGTGAAACGCGCGGCGGCCGGCCCTGGCCAGGCTCAGAATCAGCAGAACCACGAACAGGGCCGGCAATACGGCGAACCCACTGTCCAGGAAATTCGAGACCAGCACCGACGCCGTTCCTCGCGCCAGACCGGCCCAGGCGGCAAGATCCACCTTTCCTTGCAGTCCTTCCCAGTAGGCACTGGCGATGACGCCATAGATGCTGGAATTGCTGCTGACCAGGGTTGGCACCTGAAACACGTGCACCAGGGCCAGGGCCGTGAGTCCCCCCGGCAGAATCAGGCCCACAGCCAGGACCACCAGCGGCAAACCGCGCCGCTGCCGCCACGCCACCAGCGCCAGTCCGGCGACGCCGAACATCATCAGCGCGTCGTATCCCTGGGTCAGGGTACCCAGGAAAAGACCGTTCAGAAAGGTGGCCCGGAGGCTTCTGGGCTCGGTCAGAAAGTGGAGTGCCGGAAATGCCAGCACCGAAAACGGAACAATCGCGGCATACACGTAGGGCAGGCCGGCCCAGTAGCTCAGGCCGGGCCAGGTGGCCAGCAGCCAGACCCCGGCCACCGCGCCTCGCCTGCCGACGGTGGTGAACAGAAACCACGCCCAGACCGTCAGAGCCACCGCATGCAGCAGAACGTTGGCGAG
>JBKACM010000250.1:0-3457 GCA_046269335.1 Alphaproteobacteria bacterium
GTCGACGTTCTCCCACCCGCAGCACCACGATCGGTACCTGGGGGGAGGGGGAGGAAGCCGATGCCTTGCCGTACCCGAGTTTCCGCCAGAGCGGTACCAGGGGGATCGTCCGTTCCTCCAGGAGGAGGACCGGCCGTCCCTCCTCGGTGGTGATGCTCTGTCCGTCGATGCGAAGCAGGCGTTCCACCACGAAGCCCGGCAAGGCATAAACCTGTCCACCGCTGCTCACGAGCAGCAGGTTCTGCCGGGATACCGACAGGGGGGTGGTAATCTCGACCACGGTTCCGGTCGGGGCCGGCCGGATGTCGATGACGCCGCGCAGCCTGGAGACGGCTTCGTGCAGCACGGAAAGACCGACCCCTCGGCCGGACAGGGTATCGACCGTGGCCGCCGTTGAGAACCCCGGACGCAGCAGCATCCGGGACAGGGTTTCCGGCGAGGCGGCGGCTTCCCTGTCCAGCAATCCCTGGGCGATGGCCGTCTCCCGGATCTTGCGGAAATCCAGTCCCCGCCCGTCGTCCTCGACACGGACCACGAGCCGCCCCCCCGCAACGGCAATGTCCAGGAGGATGCGGGCCAGCGGCGGCTTTCCGGACGCGGTCCGTTCCTCCGGCGTTTCGACCCCGTGGCCGACGGCGTTGCGCAGGACGTGCATCACCGGGTCCTTGAGTTGCTGGAGGATCGCCCGATCCGCCTCGACCTCCAGTCCCCGTATCTGGATCTCCACCTGTCGTCCATGCTCGCGGGCAAGGTCCCGCACCATCTTGGAAAAGGTGCCGAACACATGCTCCGCCGGAACCAGGCGGACATGTCGAACCTCGGACTGCAATTCATCGACTAGGCGGTGCAGGGTCCAGGCGTTTCGCTCGCCGGCCTTGCCGATCCGGCCGATGTCCCTGGCCAGTACGGTCATCCTGGCTTCCATCGCCTCGATGTGGGTGACGATCCGGCCATAGTCGGGCGATGCGGCCAGTTCTCGCAGCGGCTGGCTGGACGTCCGGCGGAATTGCTGCCAGTCGCGCACCACCTCGCTCATTTCCTGATGGAGCTTGCGGATGTCGTTGATGTGTACGGCCTGTCTTGCCAGCTCGGTGGAGAGCTGTCCGGTCGAGTGCAGCATGAGATCAAGATTGGCGGCTCCGATCCGCACCGTTTCCTCCCCCCTCGCGGCCGCTCTGGGTGCGGGTGCGGGTGCGGGTGTGGGCACGGGCACGGGGGGTAGGGTAGCGGGTGGTGGGGCGGATTCCTGACCCAGCAGACGGTCGAGCGGGGTGAGGTCGAGGCTGACCTCCGGAAGCGAGGGATCGATGGCGGTTCCAACCAGATCCTCGATGTGGTCCAGGGCCTGATGCACGACCGGGAAAGTGGTGGCATCCAGGGCGACGTCTCTCTTCTGCGCCCTGACCAGCAGGGTCTCCAGACGGTGCGCCACCGCTTCGACGGTCCGGATGTCCACCGCCCGGGCCGCGCCCTTGAGACTGTGTGCCCGGCGGATGGCTTCGGTAAGATCCGCATCGGACAGTGGGTTACCGTCGGCGGAAGATACCGGCAGGATACGGCGGATGGCCGTCAGGTGTTCCCGATACTCGGTGTCGAATGCGGCAAGCAGCCGCTGGCGGATGTCCTTCACAGCCGGTACCGGCTCACCGCCTGCGAGAGTTGCTGGCTGAGCGCGTTGACGTTGGCCGCGGCTCCATCGAGCTGGCGGGTACCGTCGGCGGTCTGCTTGCTGGCTACACGGATGTTCTGCAACGCCAGCATGACCTGCTCCAGTCCAATCTGGTGCTGATTGGTCGCGGCGACGATCTGCTGAAAGGTCTGGACGCTGACCTGCATGTTGTCGGACATGTCATGGATGGTTTTCTGGGTGGTGTCGGTCTGGTCCTTGCCGAAGGCGACGCGCTTGACCGCCTCCTCGGTCAGCATTACCGAGGCGTTGATGCCGCGCTGGATATCGACCAGGATGGTTCGGACCTGAGAGGTGGCATCCTTGGCCTGATCGGCGAGATTTTTGATCTCGGCCGCGACCACCGCGAAGCTGCGGCCATGTTCCCCTGCCGCCGCCGCCTCGATGGCGGCGTTGAGGGCAAGCAGGTGGGAGCGTTCGGCGATATCGTTGACGGTGATGATGATTTCGCCGATCGCCTGGGTTTTCTCGCTGAGGGCGATGATGTGGACCGCCACCGATTCCGCCTGTTCCCGGATGGCGTCCATGGCCCGGGTCGCGTCCTCGGCGGCATGGAGGCCGGCGTGGCCCGTGCCCACCGCCGTCTCGGCCGAAGCAGCGGCTTCTCTGGCCCGGGTCGCTATCTGGATGCCGGACTGGGTAATCTCGTCGAGGGTCGCGGACGTTTCCTGAATGGCGGCGAGTTGTTCCTCGACGCTGGCCGCCTGTTCCTGGGTCGAGGCGCGAATTTCCGCCGTTGCCGCGTTCAGGTTCTCGGCGGCGGAACGGGTCTGCTTCGCCACCTCGCGCAATCCCGCCACCATCTGGTTGAGGTTCCGACCAAGCTGACCGACCTCGTCGTGGCGGTCGATGACGGCATCGCTGGCAAGCTCGCCGCGGCCGACGGTCTCGGCGAAGGCCATGAAACTCCGCAGCGGCGGGACGATGGAGCGTTGCAGCAGGATGGCCAGGACAAGACACAGGGTCAAAAGGCCGACGAGGGCCAGGAAGGCCTCTTGACGGACACCCCTATAGGCCGCCTCCACCTGTGCCTGACCGGCGTTGATGACGTTGTCGATCCTGTCGTGGAGATGCTTCATCTCCTGGAGAATCTCGCCTCGCAGTGCCTTGATTTTCAGGAATGTCGCCGCCGTTTCGGAGATGTTGTCCCGACCCGCGAGGGTGAACAGGGTTTCCGTCTGTGCCGCAATGCGCTCAAGGTTGTCGGCGACCGTGCGCAGGTTGGCGAGCATTTGCCGGAAAACGTCGCCGCGCTCGGGCGACGCGGCGTCACGGGCGTAGCCCTCGACGTCCGTCATCATGTCCTGAAGCCGCTTTCGGGTTTCCGTCAGCTTGTGGCGATACTCGGTCTCGGGCTCTGCCGCGTCCATCCCCTTCACCCCGGCTTTGCTCATCAGGTGCCGGGCCAAGGCCTCAAGGCGCATGGCACGCAGGTCATCCTGGTCGGCGACCAGATCCACAAGCTGTTCCATGGTCTTGATGTCGTGGGAAACGATCCGCGAATTTATCTCCTTCAACTCCCGTACCCGCTCCAATTGCAGAAATCCATATCCGCCGACGAACAGGAACAACAGGACGAAGGTGGTTACCAGTTTTTGCCCAAGGGTCAGATGCATGATACGGCTTCCCACTTCAGGAGAATCACGCCTGGACCAAGTCCAGATCGAGAACCTGTACGTCCTCCACCCGCCCCGTGATGCGACGGTCCTGACGAAGATCCGTCCGGGGAGCAGTTGCCTGACCCAGGGGGAGGTGTGCGACACGTTCCGC
>JBKACM010000024.1:0-17730 GCA_046269335.1 Alphaproteobacteria bacterium
GGGCTGCAATTGGCGGCGGAGGTGGAGGTGGTAGCCCGGCCTCTGGCCGCTCAAGCGCCGCGCGGGCGCACAATGCGCCAGTTGTTCGCGTTTTATCCCGACTTAACGTCCTATTCCTATTTTCACCCGATTACCCTGTCGCCTACATAGGATCTGTCGGGGAATACCCGCCGTCCTATGGCATCGGCGGACGGGTGACGTTGGTGATCAGGTTGCGGCCCAGGAGACTGTTTGCCGTCAGCGTGTTGGAGGTTCCGGGGCACTGGGTGGGAATGTTGCCGGCGGGAACGCCGACGCAGAATTCGACCTGAAGTCCGTTGACTCCCAGGCTTGCCTGGGTGCTCGCGGCAAAGACCGTCGACCACAGGAACGGACTGAACCCTCCGGTAGAAGCCAGCAGGAAGAATTTGCCGTCGGTTGCGGCGCTGCCGGGGGGAGCCTTTGCGACACCGTTCGGGGTCGTGATTCCGGCGATCGTGGAAGTTGAAACCAGGGTCGTGGTGAAGGTCTTCTCAGCGGCACCACCGGCGGTATAACTCCAGACAAGGACGGCAGCGGCGTTGGTAGCAGGGTCCACGGCGGCGGGAAGCCTAGTCAGGCTGATGTTGCGGGGCGGATTGTACGTGTCGGTCAGGCGGTTGACGTCACTGACGCAGGTTGTCGAGCAGAGATTGGTCTGGTTGGCGGCCTGACTGAGGAACAGGTTGGCGTGACCATCCATGGCCCAGTAGAAACGGGTTTGCCACAAAAGCTGTTCGATCGCCCGGCTTTCCACCTCCGCGTACTGATTGACCAGAACCGAGACGATCATCATGGTCAGCAGCATGACCACCATGACGGTGGCCAGCACCACTCCGCGCTGGCGCTGGCGTGAGGTGCGCATGTTCCCTCCGGACTGCATGGTTAGTAGGCTTCCTGCATTCGGAAGACCATGGTCTGGCGGTCCACGATATCGCTGTTGGCGTTGGAGTCCAGCGCGCCGGCCCCCGTCGTTCCCACGGCGTCTCTTCGACCGGCCAGGGCGGGATTGAGCAGCTTGACGGCCATGACTACGGTATTGGCGGCGTTATCGGTGACCAGGTTGTTGGCATTGGGGGCGGTCGGCGAGTTCAGGTCGGCCAGATAGCCGACCACCGTTACCGTGCCGTTGGGAGCGGCGCAGGCTCGATGGGGCTCGCCCACGGCCGTGCAGGAAAGGGTCACCGGCGGAAGGATGGAACTGCTGATGGCGCTGGCGGCCCCGGCGGGGTCGGTGAGGGAAAGCCGCGAGGCCGCCTCCGCGTTGGGGGCCGACATGTAGGTGGCGACGGAGGCATCCACCACGGCGGCGGCAGTGCCGTTCACTCCCTGGCCACGGCCACGCATGCCCCGGACCAGCCTGCCGGGATCGGTCGGATCGATGCCGCCGTCTTCCAGCATGTGGAACATTTCCCTGGCGTTCTGGTTGAGGGTGATCTGGCCCCGGGTGACCTCGGCCATGTTGGTGGTCTGGACCAGGATGCCGTACACCGACCCCAGCAGAACCAAGCCGATCGAGGTGGCGACCATCAGTTCCACCAGGGTGAAACCGCGCTGGCGACCGCGAGCGGAGCGGAGCCGTCGCGGAGCGGGGTGAGCAGGCATCAGAGACGGACTCCCACGATGGTCTGGAGACTGACCCACTCGTCCGGAGGAAGATCGTTGACGAGGGACAATGCGCCGTTGGCAGCGGATACCCGGACGGGATACCGGAGATAGGTGGTCAGGACCCGGCATCCGGGATCGGGACATACCCCCGCCCCCGGCAGGTCAGGGGTGGCCTGGGCTCCGTTCTGGGCCGCGACGCCGTCGGCCTGAACGGTCCAGAACAATCGTCCCGCCAGGTGTTTGTCGCGGTCGAGCCAGACCAGATTGTCGGAGGCGACCCCCGCCTGCGCGCCAGCACCGGCCACCACGTAAACCTGACCGAGGTCGAACAGACCCTCTACCGGTGCCGCCACGACATTCTGGGCAAGAATCTGGGTGACATCGACGGCACATCCGTTCAGGGGATAGATCAGTGCCGGGACCGTGTTGCCGTTGATGTCGATGGCAGGATCGACCGGTGCCGCCTGCAGGCAGGTGGTATCCCCGGCCTGAAGCAGGCCGCTGCCGCCTCTGGCGTAATAGGAAACCAGCCGTTCGGTCTCTCCGCTCAAGGCCAGAATGGCCTTCTGGCGCAGGGCAAGCCGTAGAAACTGGCCGGAGGCTACCGTCCAGACGGCGCTCAGCCCCAGAACCAGGATGGCGGTCAGTACCATGCTGACCATGACCTCTATCAGCGTAAAGCCTGAACCGGCCCGCATACCGCTACTCCGTCACCGTGCCATGGCATCGCTGAGACTGACGCCCTGGTTCCAGTTGTGGCGTGCCCCGGCACTGACCGTGGAAGCGGCGTTATCCAGCCGATCCGGTGGTGGCGGATAGCGCAATACCACGACCCGGCCCTCCGAACCCCGGCCCCCGACCGCGGCCGTCCGGACCCAGCCGGTGGCGTTGAACTTCGTCCGTGCCTGGCTCGCGTCCCGGGTGACCGTACAGACCCTGTCGTCACCGTTG
This sequence comes from Alphaproteobacteria bacterium, assembly GCA_046269335.1. GTDB lineage: Bacteria > Pseudomonadota > Alphaproteobacteria > Rhodospirillales > Rhodospirillaceae > JADFXL01. The sequence goes on from JBKACM010000024.1 coordinate 2,578, forward strand.
ACGGTGACCGTATCCGCAGCCGCATTGCGCAGAACCGCCCAGACCTCGAACTCCGGCGCGTTGTCTCCGTCCTGTCTCGTGGAGATGACGCCCTGGCCGGGAGCGGAGAGAACCATGAAGCAGAAATCCCCGACCTCCCTCAGAGAAACCCCGAGGTTGTTTACCAGAACCTGCTCGTCGTTGGAGAACAGGTATGCTCCCTGCCGGAGAAGATGGCCGCGTTCCTTGGCGGCGATCTGCGACAGATACGGCTTCACCGTGTTCAGTTTTCCTTCCAGGACATACGTGCTGTAATAACCAAGACCCATTGAGGCAAGTATTCCAACGATTACGACGACTACCATAAGCTCAATAAGCGTGAACCCGGACTCGCGACGCTTTTTTATCATTCCAAGTCCACCCCCGTTGTGATAGCCATCGCGCAGACAGCATACAGCGCGTCTGGCTTTTCGCGCAACCGGTCGTCACATATGGCCCCTGATGGACGGAAGCTTTGGATCTGTTGTCTATCTGGATCCCGTTGCAATGGCTGATCGCGGTGGGAGCGGGGGCCATGGTTGGAAGTTTCCTGAACGTCGTCATCCATCGGCTGCCGATCCTGATCGGAGCCTCGGAAGAGGAGGGTGGCGGCGCGGGGGAGGCCGCGCGGCGATTGTCCCTGTCCTGGCCATCGTCCCATTGTCCTGCCTGCCGTGCGCCGATCCGGCTCCGACACAACGTTCCCTTGCTGGGCTACGTTCTCCTTGGCGGGCGGTGCGCCGACTGCCGGGGCGCGATATCCCCGCGTTATCCGCTGGTGGAGGCTGCCGGAGCCGGTGTCGCAGCGCTGGCCCTGTGGCGCTTTGGCCCCACCGTCGAAGCGGGACTTGTCGCGACGCTCCTGTGGGGCCTGATCTGCGTGGCGGCGATCGACCTGAGGCACCTGCTGATTCCCGATGTTCTGAGCGGGGCCATTCTCTGGAGCGGTCTTTGCGCCTCGGCCCTGGGGTGGTGGCCGCTGCCGGCGTCCGACTCGGCTCTGGGAGCGGCCTTTGGCTACTCCGGGATGTATCTGCTGGCGGAGACGGCGGCGTACCTCATCGGCCGCGAGGCGATCGGCGGTGGAGACGGGAAGTTGCTGGCGGGCCTTGGGGCCTGGGTGGGGTGGCGTGCCGTACCGCTGATTTTCTTCGGGGCCTGTCTGACCGGTACCCTGGTGGTTGTGCCGTTGCTGATACTGGGCCGGCATCGTCGCGGGGATCCCCTTCCCTTCGGTCCCTTCCTGGCGTTGAGCGGGGCCGGAATCGTTTTGCTCGGGGCGGGAAATTTATCGACAAATGAATTAGCCATGAGTCTGTCCATGCTCGTCAATAGTGTCATTGAAAACGATATTCTGCCGTTTGCGAAGTAATGATTCGCAAAGATGGTTGACAATCATCCATGCAGAATCAATCATTGAAAAATTATCAGGATATATGCCGTTACAGAGGTGTTGAATGACGTCCTTGCGCGTTGCAACGCTGGGGGTTGCCGTCCTGGTTTCGTTGATGGCGGCTGCCGTTTCGGCCTTTTCCGCGGAAGGGATCCCCTGGAAGGCCGACACGGTTTTTGAGCGGACCAGCGTTGACGAGGACGTCAAGGACGTGTTGCGGGGGCTGCTGCGTGCCAACGGTCAGCAGGTGATCTTCAAGCCTGGCGTCAAGGGAACGGTCTCGTTCCGATTCCAGAACATGCCGTTGCAGGCCGCCTTCGCCATGCTGGTGACCGAAAATGGGCTGGACTACAGCTATGACGCCGCCACCAACACGGTGACGATCCTTGGGGAGGCGGACTCCCGCACGACGCAGGATTTCGTCAACCTGGGGCTGGTGGATCCGGATGCCCTGCGTGGGGCGATGAAGGAGTTCGGGCTGAGCGGCGGCCTGATCATCAACAAGGGTACCGGCACCGCTCTTCTGAAGGGCACGCCGGAGCAGGTGAAGCTTCTGAAATCGCTGATCACCGACATGGTGGCCAACGCCAGGGCGCTGGCCGAGACCCGTACCGCCGACAGCACCGCCTCCAGCACCGCTTCCACGGCGGCTTCCACCGCGGCCAAGGCTTCCGCCGAGGCGGCCCTGGCGGAGTCCAGGCTTGCCGCCGACCGGGCGGTGATCGAAAACCTAGTCAATCAGCACGTCCGGGTCATTCCGTTGCGCTATGCCAACGTTGGTCCCAGCACCAAGAAATTCTACGACGAGCAGGTCACCGTTCCCGGTATCGAACAGACGATCGGGACCCTGCTCGGTGATATCGAGGGCATGACCAAGAACCTGCCGAAGGAACAGGCGGACCGTTTGAAGGACATGATGGCGTCCATCAACATGGCCCGGCCGGTGGTGACGGCGGATGCGCGCACCAACTCGGTCATCGTTCGTGGCACGCCGGAGGCGATCGAACAGGTGGCGACTCTGATTATGCAACTGGACCGGCCGGTACCCCTGATCGAGATCGAAGTGATGATCGTCCGGGCGGCGGAGGGTACCAGCAGCAAGCTGGGCGTCAACTGGGCCGGTGGCCAGCGGATCGATGCCAACGGGCGGGAAACGGTTGCCATCAACACCGGTATCGCCTCCGCCAACGTCAACAATCCGGACATCCAGAACAAGGTCCAGACCACGACGGCCAGCAACAGCTCCGGCGAGCCGGTGTCGACCTCGGTGGAGACCGTGGCGGCGAAGCAGTTGATCAACGCCCTGACGCTCCTGCCGACCGCGGGGGCCGGCGAGGTTCTGGCGGGGTTCGTCACCCAGAGCAGCCGGAGCGCCCTTCAGGCGGAGATTCACATCCTCGAATCGGACAACCGGGCGCAGACCATCGCTTCGCCGAAGGTGGTCACCCTGAACAATACCGCCGCCAAGATGAGCAAGCGGGACTCCCGTTACATTCCCATCCAGGGGGCCGCAGGTTCGGTCGGCACGATCAAGGAGATCAATGCCGGCGTCACCCTGGACATCCTGCCGTCGGTGATTCTGTCCGCCGATCCGGCCGAGACGCCGCTGGTTCGTCTCAACATCACCGCCAGCGATACCATCCCGGATGTCGCCCCCGGGGCCACCAGCGTTTCCGTGGCCGGAAACGTCGTCACCACCGAGGTGATGGTTCCCAACAACACGACCTTCGTTCTGGGCGGCATGTTCAACGACGGGCGGACGCGCTCCACCAGCGGCATTCCTTTCCTCCGCGACATTCCGGTCCTGGGGAACCTGTTCGGTATGAAGCAGGACGCCAACTCCCTGGACGAGACCATCTTCTTCATCACGCCAAGGGTGGTGATGCCCAACGAGATTGCTCCGGTGGATGTCGCCACCCGCCGCTACATGCAGAGGCGACAGCTCAGCCTGTCCGAAACCGGCAGGGACCTCCAGCTTTCGGCGAGCTATCTGGGTCTGAAGCCGAACATTCACGAGGCCGAGTAGATCCTGGGGAAGGCACGCACGCGGGAGGCATGGGGGAACCTGGATGAATCAGAGGCGTATCGTCGCGCTCAACCTGACGGTGGGGACGTTCGTTCTGGCGGCGGCCGGGGTTCATGCCGTCGGCGGGAACGTGATGGGTGGTGCCGGTCCCAGGGTTGCGGTGGAGGCCCTGGTGCAGCAGATCGTGCGCCAGGAGAAGCAGCACATGGTGGAGAAGGATCACTACGAATACTTCCTGGCTTCCGACCAGGACCGGGTGCGGGGGTTCGCGGCCCTGTCCCTTACGCCGCCTCCCGCCGGAAACTACGCGATCGAGGCTTTCAGCGACCGCGACAATGCCCTGGTGGTCCGGGCCTATACCCTTCCCAGGGCGATTGCCAGCGGCGAGGCGGCGGCGGTGCTGTACGAACATCGCATCAGAATTGCCGGCGAGGATGGACAGGGCCGGTGGGTGGTGGGCCCGTGATGCGCTGTTCCGTCCTGGTTCCGGCAGCCCTTGTCATCGTGTCGTCCCTGGCTGCGGGGGGGTGCGTTCCCGAGGTGCCCGAAAGTCCGAAACCGCAGGTGACGGCGGTCAGGCTTCCCGCTCCGGGAGCCAGGACTCTGACGCCTCCGGAATGGAGCATCGGCGACCGCTGGGAATACAGTGACGGCCATGGCCTCCGGGTCACCGAGGTCGGGGCCGAAGGGGTGGCGACGTTCCGTCTGAGCGACGGCCGGGACCAGTGGATGCGGCGCCGGGCCTTCTTCGTCGATGTCAGCTTCATGGACAATGTCACCCGGGCCGTGGTGTATCGGACGGCCTCCCCCATGCAACTTTTCTCCGTGCCAGAGGGGACGCCCGTGGTCTTCATGAGCGAGACCATGCGCAACGGGGAGCTTTTGCGACACAACGTCTCCTGGATCGTCGAGGGACGGGAGATGGTCACGGTTCCAGCCGGCACCTTCGACTGCTGGATCGTGACCGGAAGAGTCAGCAATATTCACAGTCACTACCAGGGTTACGAGCGCTGGTGGTACAGTCCGGAAGTTCGCAACTACGTTCGTCTCGAATACAAGTCCGGCGACAGACCTGAACTGTCCAGGGTTCTGGTGTCCTATCAACTCAACCAACCCGCAGGGGGGAAAGATGGTCCGAACGAAACCTCGCCACGGGGCTGATGCCACAGGCAACGGCCACCGCAGGGAACACGGCTTTACGTTGATCGAGTTGATGGTGGTGGTGACCATCATCGGCATCCTCGCCGCCATCGGCATTCCGAAGCTGACCCGGTTCATCCGGACGGCCCAGACGGCCGAGGCCGTGGATTTCGCCTCGAAGATCAGTGGCGGAATCAAGGGCTACGTATCCCAGCATCCCGGATTGGCGGATGCCGTCTTGCAGGGTGCCAACTCCGTCGGAACCTTCAGGCTATCGTGTCCTCCGGGCAATGCTCTTTGTCCGGCGGCACAGAATATCTCCACGGTCATTCCGACGATCGAGCAGCCCAACACCATGGCGTGGCTGTTTACGGCCCAGGCGCTGACCGACGGTGCCGGGGGAGTTGAGACTTGCGTCATGGCTCAGAAACTGGTGACCCCTGCCGGGGCCGTCGATGCCAACTATGGTCCAGTCTATTTCTCAAGCCTGACGGCGTCCAACGTGCAATGGGAAGGCAACGTCTACCGGGCGCAGTTCGTCAACAATGCGGCCGCGTTCGTTGCGGGCGGAGCCTGTCTTACCGCGGCACCGACCGTCACGCTGGTTGCGAACTGGGGCGCTCCTCCGTGATTCGGGTCACGTGAGGTCTATGGGGCCCGTCGGTCCTGACGACGGGTCCACCGCGTGAGGAGTCACCATGGACAGATACACCGGCTGGGGTGGAATCGGAGAGGGAGGGCATGCCAATGTCTTTCGCGCCTTCGATACCGTGCTGGACATGGAGGTGGCCATCAAGGTGCTCAAGGCCGCTGCTGGCCGCGACGCGAATCTGGTCCATGGCCTGCACCAGGAGGTCAAAATCTCCCGCGAGCTTCGCCACCCCCGCATCTGCGCCATTCACGACCTCTATGAAGGGGAGCGGGGTGTCGGCATCGTCATGGACCTGCTCGACGGGATCAACGCCAAGACGTGGCTGGAGCAGAACCACGGCGACCTTACCGACACGGCGGCGGAGAGGATGGTTTTTCTCCGCCACATCACCGAGACCCTGGATTCTGCCCATGCGATGATCGTTCATCGCGACCTGAAGCCCTCCAACGTCTTCCTGCGCAAGGGCAGTATCACCGACCCGGTGATCATGGATTTCGGCATCTCCATCGTCGGTGCCGGCGCGGACAACATCGGCGGCACCCCCCGGTACATGGCACCGGAACAGTACGAGGCTCCGGGACGGGTGGATCGCCGCTCGGACCTGTTCGCCCTCGGGGTGATGGCTTACGAGCTTTTCACCGACCGGTTACCACCGACGTCGTTGTGGGACATCAAACGTACCCGCACCGTGCCCAGACCGAGACTGGAGGACATACCGCCGCCCAGTTCGTTCTGCCCCGTGCTGCCGCCGGAAGTGGACAGGGTCATCCTGTCCATGATGGCCTACGAACAGGCGGCGCGACCGAACTCGGCGGCGGAGGTCCTGGCGGTTCTGGAAGCGGCTCATTTGCTGGAACCGGATGAGGCCCTGAGGCGGCTCCATCCGGTCGATGTGCCGGAACGGGTGCGGGTGGAGGGCGGAGCATACTACCTGGGTTCGCAGGGGGGGGCGGGCAACACCAACGAAAGACCCTTTCGTCAGATAAGGCTCTCTCCGTTTCTGATCGACGTTCATCCGGTCACCAATGCCGCCTATCGGGCCTATGCCCGCCTCACCGGCCGTCCCCCAGGTCCTAAGGACGGGGACGCACAGTTTGGACGTGACGACCATCCGGTGGTGGGCCTTACCTGGGACGAGGCCAGTGCCTACGCCGCCTGGGTCGGCGGCCGGTTGCCGACCGAGGCGGAGTGGGAGTGTGCGGCCCGTGGTGGCCAGCGGTTCGGTCTCTACCCCTGGGGAAAGGAACCGCCGTCGGCGACCAGGGCCAATATCGATGGGATCAACGCCACCACCACCGCCGTCACCGCCCATCCGGCCGGCCGCAATCCGCTGGGGCTGTGGGACATGTGCGGCAACGTGTGGGAATGGTGCTGGGATACCTTCAATCCCGAACAATACGGAAGCCTCCACAAGGATGACCTGAATCCCAGGTGCGACGGAAACGGAGCCCAGCGGGTATTGCGCGGTGGCGGTTTCGACAGTGCCCGCGGCACGGGCCGCTGTGCCTTTCGCTGGCACGCCGAGGCTTCGGAGCGGAGCCGAAATATCGGCTTTCGGGTCGTCTACGATCTTTGAACGGGGGGATGCCGATGGTCGGCAGGCAGCAGGTTCTCTTGACCGTACAGCCCCACGGGAACCGGTCCTTCCAGGCGACGGTTCCGCTTGAGAAGGACAGCTTCGTCATCGGCCGCAACCGTGGTTCCGGCCGCAATGCCGCCGATCTTGTCATAGCCGACGAACATGTTTCCCGTCGCCATTGCGCGATCCTCTGGGATACCACCCAGGGCTGGATGGTTTCCGATCTCAACAGCACCAACGGCACCCAGGTCAACGGGCGGGAGGTGCATCAGCCGATGCCGCTGAAGGCCGGGTCCAGACTGCTGATCGGCACCACGCTGATCGTTGCGGACCTGCGGGAACCCACCGCGTCCGACCCGCAGCTCACGCTGGCGGCTCCGCACATGGCCGCAAGGCCAATGGACGAGGCCGTCTTCGTCACGATGACGGGGGACTCGACGCTTACCGCCGTATTTTCGGCTATGCCCTCCTCCGGCGAGACATCAAGGGACGGGAGCGGGACAGCCACCGCGGAGCCACGCTCCCAGGTCACGCAGTCGGAACCGGATGCCACCGTGACCGTGTTTTCTCCGGAAGACAACCCGGCGGCAACCGTCCCGTCCGACTCCGCCGCCGATCCGGCGAGGGTTGCGGAGGTCTCCTCCTGGGGTGGAGCCGCCGCGGTTCGAGCCCAGTCCCAGTCTGCCGCCCCGCCTTCATGCGAAGAAATTCCGGTACCACGCCTCCTGATGCAGCTCGTGGAGGCCAATCTGATGGACATTCACAAGGCGGAGATGCTGGTGGCATTCGCCCGCCATTCCGGAACGACGGTGTTTCGGGCCCTGGCGCAGGATGCCAGCATCCACTTCAAGGATCAGATTTTCTCGCTGCTGGCCCGGAACGGCGGCGTTCCCTACATCCCGAACGAGGTAGAGCTGCGCGACCTGGTGCAGGATGTTCCCTGGCTGCAACTGGGGACGGCCCAGACCCTGGGCGCGTTACCCATGATTTCGACAACCCCCGGGGAGATCCGCTACGCCACCATCGATCCTTTCGACCTCGTTCTGCGGGACTGGATTCTCGGCATGGCGCGGCAGGCGGACCCGGAAATAGAGTGGGCGCGGCCGGTGTTGACGACGGTCGAAACCCTGACGACCTCCGTCCAGAGATTGCGGTCGCTGGCGGAGCATGAGAACGCCGACGAGATCGGCGTGGCGATCGACATTTCCATCGAAGAGGAACGGGAAATGGCCACGCAACTGGACGGCCTCGACGTTCCCATGATCGTCAACTTCTTCATTCACCGGGCCTTCACGCAAGGGGCCTCGGACATTCATATCGAGCCGACCGAAGCCGCCCTGCTGGTTCGCAACCGGGTGGACGGCATCCTGCACGAGGACTCCACGTTGGCGATGGCCATTCACCCGGAGGTATCCTCCCGCATCAAGATCATGTCGGGCATGGACGTGGCGGAGAAGCGCCGGCCGCAGGATGGCCGGCTGAGCGTGATCGTGCGTGGCAGCCAGCTTGACGTGCGCGTTTCCACCTATCCCACGGTATACGGCGAGAAGGTGGTGATGCGTCTTCTGGACAAGAACGCCCTCCGCCCCTCGGTGCAGGGTCTGGGTCTGTTGCCCAAGGACCTTCGTCTGCTGAAGGACAAGGTCAACGCTCCGTTCGGTCTGATCATGATCAGCGGTCCCACCGGTTCCGGCAAGACGACCACCCTCTATTCCTGCCTGGGCAGCATCGACAAGAGGGCCAAGAACGTCCTGACGGTGGAAGATCCGGTGGAATACCGCCTGGCCGGAGTCCACCAGATGCAGGTCAACGACAAGATCGGTCTGACCTTCGCCTCCGGTCTGCGCACCATTCTGCGTCAGGACCCGGACGTGATCATGGTCGGCGAGTGCCGAGACGTCGAGACGGCAGCCATGGCCATCCAGGCCTCGCTGACCGGTCACATCGTCTTCTCGACCATCCATACCAATGACGCCATCGGGGTCGTCACCCGTCTTCTGGACATGAAGATCGATCCCTTTCTGGTGGCCAACGCGGTCTCGGTTGCGGTTGCCCAGCGCCTGGTACGCAGGATCTGTCCGAACTGCCGTACTGAAATTCTGGGCAGCAAGGTTCTGCTGGGCCTGCATGCGGACGGCGTTTCCGATGAACGGCTGGCGAAGCTGGGGCTTGAGATCGATCCGGAGATCGCCTACGTCCACGGCGTCGGCTGCCTTCACTGCCGCAACACCGGCTATCAGGGGCGGCAGCCGGTGTTCGAGATGTTCGAGATGACCGGAGAGGCCAGGACTCTGGTCATGTCCCCGCACTTCAACGCCGACGATCTGAGGGCCGTGGCGCGTCGCAACGGCATGATGACCCTGATCGAGCATGGCCTTCGCCTGGTCGAGGAAGGGATCACCACCCACGAGGAGGTCATTCGCGTATTGGGTGAGTCGGCCTGATGCCCTCCGTGTCCTCGACCCACCTGTTGATCTTTGCCAAACAGTTCGCCGCGATGATCCGCAGCCGTCTGCCGCTGGTGTCGGTGCTGGACAATCTTGCCGACGAGACGCCGCAGAAGTACCTCAGGAACGTTCTTCTCGATGTTGCCGAGGACGTGAAGCACGGCATCGATCTTGGGGATGCGCTGGAGGCCCGTCCCACCGTCTTTTCCGCCGTATTCGTCACCGTCGTCAAGGCTGGCATGCTTTCGGGCAAGCTGGACAGTTCCCTGACCCAGATGGCCACCTATCTCGACAACGTGGACCAGTTGCAACGGAAGCTTCGTGCGGTTCTGACCTACCCGATTTTCATGCTGGTTGCATTTCTTGCTGTCTTCAACGGAATGATCTTTGGGATACTGCCAAGATTTCAGCAGATGTACAAGAATATGAACAAGAAGCTACCTATACCGACACAGATACTTTTGGATATCGGTGAATTCTGGAGCAACAACTGGTTTTATGTCATAGGCGGAGTTGCCGTCGTCGTATTGAGTTTCACCACCTGGATCAAGACCGATGACGGACGGCGCGTATGGGACGAGGTAAAGTTGCGACTGCTCCTGATCGGCGGCATATGGCGCATGGCGGCCCTGGCCCGCTTTCTGCGGACCCTGGCGGTGCAGGTCCACAACGAGGTCAGACTCCTGGACGCGCTGCGCCTGTCCGCCGAAGTTGTCGATAACTGGTACATCCGGGACATTCTGCTGGACATCTCCGATTCGGTGGAGAACGGGGGCAGCATCACGAGTTCCTTCCGGGAGCACGAGATTTTCCAGGGAATTGTGCTTCAGATGATCCGCTCGGGGGAGGACTCGGGCACCCTGGACGACCTTCTGGCGGCTTCGGCGGATTACTTCGACAGCCTGTTGGCCGACCGCCTCAATACGATCGCAGGGCTCATCAATCCGGTACTGACGGTGTTCATCGGGCTGGCGATCGCCGGAATGATGATCGCGTCCTTCCTGCCGGTGTTCGAAATGGGGTCGATGAGTGGATAATCCAGGAGTGATGGACGTGGAAAGAAGCAACGGAGACGGGGAAAGGCAGTTGGCCGTCCTGTTCGCCGACATTTCCGACAGTACCCGTCTTTACGAGCTTCACGGCGACCGGGTCGCTCACGGGATGACCTCCGAGGGCATCGTCAGAATGACAGCCTGCGTCATCTCCTCCGGCGGACGTGTGATCAAGACGATCGGAGATGAGATCCTGGCCGTGTTTCCAACGGCTCCTGCCGCCCATGTGGCGGCGCTTGCCATGCAGGAGGTGGTTCGAACCCTGTTTCCGATACGGGTCGGGTTTCATTTCGGACCGGTGCTTGAAAAGGGCGGGGACGTGTTCGGCGACACGGTGAACGTCGCCGCCCGAATGGTCTCGATCGCCACCTCGGGGGAAATCGTCTTCAGCGAGAATGCCTACATCGGCCTTTCCCAGAGTGCCAGGGACGATTCCAGATTTCTGGATGATGCGACCCTGAAGGGCAAGGCATTGCCGATGCGTATTTACAAGGTGGTTGAGGGGCAGGAGGACGCTACCTTCGTGGGGGCAGGCGAGGCGGTCAGGCCGAAGCCAGAGCACGCCCTGAAGGTCGTCTACCGGGGAATGGAACGGCTGGTGACGGAGTCCGATACCACGGTCACCCTGGGCCGAAATCCGGACTGCTCGATCCTTGTTTCCGAAGCCTGCGCCTCCCGGGCCCATGCCAAGATATATCGGCTTCATGGAAAATACCTCATTGTGGACTACAGCAGTAACGGCACCTATATATTTCACGATCTTGAAGACAAGCCTATATTTGTTAAGCGTGAAACTGTCCAGCTTGGTAAAAGCGGAAGAATTTATCTGGGTACGACGCCAAAGGATAATTACGATGGCGTTGTTATGTTCGATATGATTGATTAGGGACGGCCATGGAAGAATATTTTTGTGAGGAGTTGTTGCCGTTTATTCCAGGCGTGCTGGTTTCAGGCCGGAGTGACGTGGGGAAGGTGCGCAAGGTCAACGAGGACAGTTTTGCCGTTTCGGCGACGGCAGGGCTTCTGGTCGTCGCGGATGGAATCGGGGGTCACGGGCAGGGAGATCGTGCCAGCAGCTTGGCGGTGCATACCATGACCGATTCCCTGCGGGTCGATCCTTCCCGTGATCCTGGTGTCGAGGCCGTTCATGTCCTGGAGGACGCGGTTCGCGCTGCCAACGAGTGCATTTACGCCGAGAACCAGCGGCATGGTATCACGCAGGGTTCCGGGATGGGGACGACGCTTTCGGGCCTGTGGATTTCCCCGGAATACAGAAGCAAGGGGCTGGCACTGATCTTTTCCGTGGGCGACAGCCGGGTGTATCGCCTGCGCCGGAATACCCTGGAGCAACTGACCAGGGATCATTCTCTTTATCAGGAGTGGCTGGATTCCGACCGGATAAGAAAGGCTCCACCAAGAAACGTCATCACCAGAAGCGTAGGGATCTTTCCGGAAGTAAAACCGGACATGATGTTGATAGATATTCTGAAAAATGACGTCTTCGTTATCTGCTCGGATGGTCTGACCTCGATGGTCGACGATGACGAAATTCTTGGTGCGCTTAGCGCCGATACCAGCGTGTGTCGGAAAAGCGCATCCCTGGTGGCAACCGCCATCGATCGTGGGGGAAGAGACAATGTTACCGTCATCGTCGCGGCATGTCGCTGAAGGAGGGTGATCGTCAGATGTTCGGCAGCAAGAAATCAAATTCCGCCGAGACCATCTCCGAGGGATGGCTCCGCGGGCTGTTCCGTTCCCGCCGCGGCAAGGAGGATGCCGCAACGGTTTCCGTTGAGGAGGTTCGCAACCGCATGTTTCTGCACCTGCGGCCGGACGGATGGCTGTGGATCCTGCGGAATGCCGAAGGTCAGACGTTGCGCAGCGAGCGGGACCGGGTCCCACAGGAAATCATCAATCTTGGGCCGGAGGCGGTTTTCCGGGCGGTTGCCGCCGCCATCGGCCAGGAGCCGGAACTGCTGCGGGGGCTTCAAGACGCCGTCATCCTGCTGGAAGACCCTGGGATCCTCTATTCCGACGGCAAGGGTGACCTGGTCCGCTACCAGGGTGCCCCCGCCCTGCGGGACGTGGGTGCGCAGCTCCTCAGTGTGAAAAGGGCGACGTTCGGCCAGCAGATACTGGAAGGGGATGGCGACGGGCTGCCGATTCTCGCCTTTGCCGATGCCGCCGCACTGTCGCGTTACCTGGGTTGCCTGGAGGGATTGGCTCCGCTGGTGACCTCCATCGTGCCGCTCGGGGCCCTGCTTCTGCAAAAGGCGGCCGCAATCGCGACGGGGGAAGGTACCGGGTGCGCCGTGCATCTATCCCATCTTCACACCTATGTCGCCCTGGCCAATACGGCGCTGGGCATTGCCGTCGTCCGCATTCTTCCGGTCGGGGTGGCCACCCTGGTTGCGGCCCTGGCGGAGGCAAACGGTATCACCCAGACCGAAGCGCGGGACATGTTGGCCGAGCGCGATCTGCTGTCGGCTCTTCCTGTCGAACAGGTGGCCTCGATCCACGACGGATTGAGTTTTGGGGTCGCCGAACGGGCCCTGGTGCCACCGGTGGCCCGCCTGCTGGCGGACCTCAGGGACACCTTCACCTACTTCGACGAACAGCGGATGGGAGGCAAGACCAGGCGGATCAACGTCCTGCATCCCGCCGGGGATCTCCGGGGCTTCCCGGAACTGGTGCGGCGCATCCTTGGGTCGGAAGTCCAGTTTGCGGAGGAAGGCCCGCTGGAGGCCATGACGGTGATGCCTCTGGACGGTCTGGCCAACCTGTTCACCGGAGCCGAGGGCTCCCTGGTGACGGTGGGAAAGGTCGCCTACAGCTATGGCAAGGACCGGTTGGTGCCGGTGCACGCCCCGATGCAGGACACGGCGCGGCAGAAGTCGAGGTTCGGGTCCTCATCCGGTGGCCGGTCCCAGACCTCCGCCGAGAGAAGACTTGCCGCACAGAAGCGCCTTGGCGGCAGGGGCAGGACGCAGGACTCCACCGGGAAACCCGCCGGGCTGTTTGCGATCTTTCATCGCAAGCTGTCCTTGAATCCGAAACTTGCCGCGATCACCAGCGAACAGAGGCAGGAGTGGGCGGGGCAGGCCCTTTTCGCCATGATGATGGGCGCGGTGATCTATTACGGTTGGACGCTGTATGAGGATCTTGATATCGGTCACAGTATCGCCGTCAACCAGGCTGGCACGTTTTCAACGAAAAACGTGGAGTTGAGAAAGGATGTTGGGTTCGGCGGCGGCGACATGGATCGGGCCGTTGCGGACAAGGTCCTGTGGACGGAAAAATTCCTCACCCTGGGTCGGCATACCAGCGAAACCATATGGCTGACCGACGTCTTTCTCGCCGACCAGGAACGGCAAATCGGAAACCTCAAGATCTCCGACAAGAAAATGGTCATGGAGGGGGCGGTTCTGCCCGCGTCGGATGGGCATGTTCTTGAAATTGCGAAGTTCATCCGGAACCTGCTGGAGGACAAGGAGGGCTTCATGAGCGATTTCCGGGAAATCACCTTCGATGGGGCGCATGTGGATACGAGCGAGTCCGAGCAGATCGTGAAGTTCCGGGTCGAGGCGATCTACGATGCCAACAAGCGCATCTCCAGGGTCGTCAACACAAACGCAACGAATGAGGATCTCAATCCCATGCAAAAACTCCAGAACAACGTGAACACGCACAATCGGGCCGCGGAAAGGGCAATAACGGGCAAGGTCACGGATTAACGGATTATACCAACGGTACGAGACCTTGACTCGAACCGTTGGTATCAAGCCCGCGCGGCGACTGAGCGAAACCCGCTCCGCACGAAGTCAAAACTTCGTGCGGATGGTATTATACCAGCGGTACGAGGCCTTGACTCGTACCGCTGGTATCAAGCCCGCGCGGCGACTGAGCGAAACCCGCTCCGCACGAAGTCAAAACTTCGTGCGGATGGTATTAGATGTGTTGCGAAGGGGACTCGGTTCATGGACGCCTTGATTCGTAGGCATTTGTTGCTTTTCGCATCCGCCGTGTATGTCGTGGGGGCCGTGTTGGCAGCCGGGTATACGGTTCTTTATTACCCAAAACAGCAGCAGATTGCTCGGGCGATGAAATTTTCCTCGCTGATGGAGCAGGAAAATACAAAGATGAGTAAAATAAAGGAAGCAAGAAAAGCCAAGAGTTCAAGTATAGGTATTCGCTCGTTGCCGGAATTTCTGGAGCGAATCAATAACATTGCGAAGGATACGGACGTAATTCTGACAAAGCTGGTCCCGAGAGAGGGGAACAGGATGGCTTTTGATCTCCAGATCGCTGTTGATTATTTTACATTTCTCAAATTTGCTCAGAGGCTGGAAAGCCTTGACGTGACCATCCACGACATCCAGATCCATCCCTATGACGTGAGCCATTCCCCGCCAGTTCACGCAATCACGTTTTCCATGACGCCTCGCAACGACGCCGAACCCCTGTCGGGAGAGAGGCTCAGCAGATTGGCCAAGCAGGTTACGGAGGAGAACAAGCGAAATCCGTTCCAACGCTTCGTCTACAATCCTGGTGTGGGAGTCCGGAAGGAGATTGACCTTACCTGGATCTACAAACTGTCCGGTATCGGGTCCGTCGGCGGCGTCCGCATGGCGACCATAGACAGTCGGGAGTACGAGGTAGGTAATAAATTCAAGGACATGACCATCGCCCGGATCGATGCCGACACCGTCAACCTGACCAAGAGCACGCCGAACGGCGTGGAGAAGTTCGTCATCCGGTTTCGGAAGAGCAAATGATACCAATCCGCGTTGATCGTGACCGATCAACGCCCTCAATCGCCGGCGGGGCCGTCCGGCCCCTTGGCTTG
>JBKACM010000251.1:0-3457 GCA_046269335.1 Alphaproteobacteria bacterium
TCGGGCGGGTGGATACGCAACGTTGGTTGCGTCAGGGCTTTCCGGAGGTGATCCTGGGTCTGGGCAAAAAGATGGCTCATCTTGAAAAGATCATCGAACACGCCCTGGAGCATGAGGGCAATCTTCTGATCACCCGAGTGGTTGCGAAACGGGCCAATCAGCTTCGAAAGCGCTTTCCGGTGTTGGCCTACAATCCTCTGGCACGGGCCCTCTATCGTCAGGAGACGGCCGACGACGAGGGTTTGGTGGTGGTTCTGTGCGCGGGTACCGCCGATGTGCCGGTGGCGGCGGAGGCGGTTTTGACGGCCCGCATGTTCGGGGCGCGGGTCGTCACCCATTTCGATGCGGGCGTGGCCGGTCTGCACCGCCTGCTCGAAGCGGAAGAGTTGTTGGAACAAGGGCGGGTTTTCGTGGTGGTGGCGGGCATGGAAGGGGCCCTGCCGTCGGTGGTGGGGGGACTGGTACGTCGTCCGGTCATCGCCGTGCCGACCTCCCAGGGCTATGGAGCGTCTTTTGGCGGTTTGTCGGCTCTGTTGGCCATGCTCAACAGCTGCGCTTCCAATGTTTCGGTGGTCAATATCGATAACGGTTTCGGCGCCGGTTTTACAGCGGGACTGATCAATCGCTGGAGAGCGTGATGATCTCCTCACGATGGGACAGCAGGACGATGTTGTTGGCCCGGTAAGTGCCATCCCGTCCGGGCGATACCTGAAACTGCACCTCGTCACCGGGCTGGGGCAGCGGTTCCAGTTGGTCCATTTCCGAAATGTGCAGATAGACGTTGTTGCGACGGCATTTGGCGAAACCATAACCCTTTTCCGGAAAAAAGACCGTCACCGTGGCCCGTTCCAGGCTGCCGATGATCAGATTGTCTCCCGGACCGACACTTTGTTGATCCCCGATGAAGGGTCGCAGGAAGGTTGCCGTCAAGCCCTCCTCGTCGGAGCCGGAATTGACGGTGAACTCCACCACTTCGTCCAGGGTGAAGCGGCATTCCCGGTTTTCATGGCTGGTGAAATGCAGCGAAATCGCCTGTCCGTCATGATCCCGAATAGTGATGTCGCCGGAGCCGTCGGCGTGCAGATTGGTGATGCGGCCCTGCAGACGACTGCCCATGACCAGCACCGAACAAGCCTGGGGGCGACCCCCCTTGCCCGGTTTGATGGCGAAATAGACCTGGTCGTGTTCGTGTAGCGGCGTCTGGTTTACTACAAATGTCATGTGAACGTAGATCTCATTGTAGTCGCTATCGTTTCCTGAGTATTCTATAAATCCGAACCCACGTTCTTTTTTGAAGGCAGAAACCTTTCCGAAATATCGATTCTTCTCGCTTGGGACCGAAGATGTTTCCGGAACCGGAAGCAACGGTTGAATAGGAACAGGCCCGTCCAGTGGATGGGAGGTCAGATAGTCCGCATTTTCGCGCCAAACTAGGGCCATCAGGGAGACCGGGTGGGGAGAACCCGGCAGCAGGGTGGGTGGCAGACTTTGCAGACAGTGGTTCAATCTTGCGCCGGAGAACCATTCCGCTCCGTGTTGAACCAGCCAGGTTTGGGCTGCATGCCACATCGACTCTTCCAGCAGGATGGCATTGCCCCGTGCCCGGTCGCAGAGGCGGGCGGTCAAATCGAGAGTCAGACCCAGGTATTCCTTCAGACGAGGCGAAAGTTCCAAAAGATGCAACGGGCCGACAGCCATGGCGATGCGCAGGGGTAGCGCTTGCCGCGAAAGGGTGTGTTGCAGTTCCAGTGCTGCCTGCAACGGAGCGGGAGAGGGTTCGAACAGGGCAATGAGGCCGGGACCAGCCAGTTTAATCACCTCGCCCTGGTGTCGATGCACGATCTCTGCCGTGGTTTGATAATATTGACTCAGCAGATCGCACCAACCCGCCTCGTCGGATCGCTCCCGCAGCCGATTGGGATTGTGCAGACGAACACACCAGACACACGGGGCCTGGAGTGAGGTTTGAAAGGGTGAGCCATTACCCACGGCGGTTTATCCTTGTAAGAGCCACGAATTGGGGTTTCGTATACCAGTCTACTGGCACCTTTGTCTACCCGGACCTCTTGCCGTCCCTGCAAAGAGCTTGCTGCGACGACTGGTTTTTCACGACACAATCTGTTAGAACGGGATGATGTGCGGCAATCCCGGATGAGACATGAGCGAACCATGCACGAACTCCAGGCAGTATCCTCTTCCCATCTTCTGCAGCTGCTGGCCTCGTTGTCCTTTTTTCAGGAGGTCCCCGAGAGTGAGCGGAAAGAGCTGCTGAATTTTCTGGGGCAGGGAGTGCGCCTCCTCAGCTACCGCATGGGCGAGTTCCTGATCCGGCAGCAGGACGCGAAGGAAAAGAGCTTTTTCATCCTCCTTTCCGGCCAGGCCAGTGTGGTCAAGAGCGGTAGTTCCATGCCCCTGGCCCAGTTGCAGACCGGCGAGTGTTTCGGAGAGGTTTCGTTTCTGACCGACCGGCCCCGGATTTCCAACGTGATCGTTCACGCTCCGGAATTGCCTCGGGACACCGCCTTGCGCACCCTGCTGGAAGAGATTCTGGGCATGCCGCTGGTTGAGCGGGCTCAGGACAATCCCGCTCTGGTCATGTGTCTGGATCGGGAGGTGTTGCCGAAACTGTCCATTTCCTTACGCAACCAGCTCAAATCCCGAATCATCGCCCAGATGGCCGGTCGCCTCAACGACATGAACGAACGCATCACCCATGTCACCGGCCAGACCCCGCTGCTCTCGGAAGAGGGGGATTTCGACGACCTGGTCAACAAGGCCGCCGGTCAGGAGAGTCTCTCCCTCTCGCCGGAGGATCAGGAATACTTCAAGGATCAGCTGATTGGACGCCTGATCCAGGTGATGGACGAGATGAATGTCCAGTTGACCCATATTGGGACGGAGTGACACCCCGGACTATTTGGAGGCGTGGCGTTTCAATTCCGCCCGTACCCGTTGTGCCTGCTCCTTGAAAGCGTTTGCCACTCCCTTGTTGCCGCGTTCTTTGTGTGCCAGCTCATCGTATTTCGCCGCCACTCTGGCCAGTCCCGCTCTGGCTTGTTGATTGTTCGGATCCAGCCGCAAAATTTCCCGATATTGTTCAAAGGCATTGTTGCTTCCCTCGGGCGTGGCCAGTCGGGAGCGTTCGATGTTGAGTTGCGCCGCCTCCAGCAGTTTCCGGATGCGTTGTGGTTTGTTTTCCGCAGTACCGGCCGGTTCTTGAGGTGTTGCGGCGCGAACGGCTTTTTCGGGCGGTTGTGGCGAAGCTATCCTCGGACGGGTGGTATCGGTGTTTGGTGACATCAGCTCGGCTGCGCTGGCCGGCGTGGGTTTGAAGGCGTCGGTCAGATGCTGAGATTCGGTCAGTTGATCGGGGCTGAGATGGACCGCAATTTTTTCCAAGGCCTCCCGAGCGCCGGGGAGACCCTGCCGGGCTGCCAGATGGATCCAGTGATGGGCC
>JBKACM010000252.1:0-3432 GCA_046269335.1 Alphaproteobacteria bacterium
GCGCGAACGATCGCGCGGGCGCTCAATGCGCCATTCCCAGACCGTGATGAGTCAAGCTCATCTCGGTCTGGTATTACGCGATGGCCCTGGTGACAAGCCCTCCTTCGCACCCGATTTCTGGCACTTCCTGGCGTGGTCTGCGCTGAAACCGGAAGTAGAATGGGGATCTTCCGGCGGCGATCGCCTTGGTCTCATATCGGGTCGGGGCCGCGCCGGGAGGAGGATTGCGCCAGTCTCCCGGCCCGGACACCAGCCACCGGAAAGCGGGATGCCTGGGAGCATGCCGCAGGACCCACCGCACGTAGGTCACGTCGTCGGTCGCAACCCGCAACTCGCCACCATCCCGCAACAGACGCCCCAGCCCCCCCAGGGTTGACGGCGAAAGGAAACGCCGCTCGGCATGGCGCTTTTTCGGCCACGGGTCCGGGAACAGGACGAATACCCTCTCCAGGCAGGCGTCGGGCAGAGCTGGCAGCAGTCGCCTCGCGTCTTCCGGAAACAGGCGCACATTGCCGAGCCCACCCGCCTCCACGTGGCGCAGCAGACTGGCGATACCGTCGAGAAAAATCTCGCATCCGATCAGGCCGACATCGGGATTGGCCGCAGCCTGGGCCGCCAGGTGCTCGCCCCCGCCGAACCCGACCTCCAGCCACAAGGCGCGGGGAGGGCTCGGGAACAGACGCCAGGGATCGAGCCTCTCCCCCTCCGCCGGCTGTGGGATCGCCAGGCGCGGCAGCAGGCCCTCCAGCAGGGCAGAACGCCCCGGACGGAGCTTCCTGCCCCTGCGCCGGCCGAAAGACCGAAGATCAGGCAAGCGCCGACTTCAGCGAATTCACCAGATCCAGCCGTTCCCAGGAAAAACCGCCGTCCTCGGTGGGGGCATGCCCAAAATGGCCATAGGCGGCGGTCCTGGCATAGATCGGCCGATTGAGACCAAGGTGGCGACGAATGCCCCGGGGACTCAGGTCCAAAATGTCCTGCAGCACCTTTCCCAGCTTGCTCTCGTCCACCTTGCCGGTGCCTTGGGTGTTGACGTAGACCGACAGCGGACGGGAGAGACCGATGGCGTAGGAAAGCTGAATGGTGCACCTGGAGGCGAGACCCGCCGCGACCACGTTCTTGGCCAGATAGCGAGCGGCATAAGCGGCCGAGCGGTCCACCTTGGTCGGATCCTTGCCGGAGAAGGCTCCGCCGCCGTGGGGGGCGGCACCGCCGTAGGTGTCGACGATGATCTTCCGACCGGTCAGACCGGTATCGCCGTCCGGTCCGCCGATGACGAAACGGCCGGTGGGATTGACGTAGAAGTGCGCGTCGTCGCACATCCACCCCTCGGGCAGAACCTTCAACACGTGGGGCCGCACGATCTCCCGCACGTCGGCCTGGTTGAGACCGGCGGCATGCTGGGTGGAAACGACCACCGAGGTCGCGCGCACTGGACGGCCGTCCACATACTCCAGCGTAACCTGGCTCTTGGCGTCCGGACCGAGCCCCGGAGCCGCGCCGGAGTGCCTGGCCGTCGCCATGGACTTCAGGATGTTGTGAGCAAACTGAATCGGTGCCGGCATAAGCTCGGCCGTCTCGTCACAGGCATAGCCGAACATGATGCCCTGGTCGCCCGCCCCCTCGTCCTTGTCGCCACTGGCATCGACGCCCTGGGCGATGTCCGCCGACTGGGAGTGGACCCGGCACAGAACCTCGCAGTCGCGCCAGTGAAACCCCTCCTGCTCGTACCCGATGGAACGCACCGCGTCCCGCGCCGCCGCGATCATCTGCTCCGGGCCGATGCCGTCGGGGCCACGAACCTCCCCCGCGAGAACGATGAAGTTGGTGGTGGCCAGCGTTTCCAGGGCAACGCGCGCCTCGGGCAGCGCCGCTAGAAAAAGATCGACGATGCTGTCGGAGATGCGGTCACACACCTTGTCGGGGTGGCCCTCCGCAACAGACTCGCTGGTAAACAGATAGCTGGATTTTGCCACAGCCGCCCTCTCCCGGATTATGTCGCCCGCCACGGACTCGGCGCGACGCTAACGGATTCCATCCCAGGGAATCAAGAACCTTCCGCGATCCCAACCGGGAAAGCCGACAGCGGGCCCGGCGATACCCCCGGACCCGGACCCGCCCCTTGGCCGGCCTGACCGCCGCTCTTACGAAGCGGTGGCGGCCTCGGCAGCCGCCTTCGCGTTGTCGGAAGCACTGGCAAGCGCCTTGGCGAGTTCGAACACACGCTTGCGAACCTGCGGGTCCGATATCCGGTAATAGGCACGAACCAGTTCCAGGGTCTCGCGCTTGGTCATCGGGTCGGCGTCGAACGAACTGGGCTCCTCCGTCATCCCCGACAACATGCGGGGGCTCTGACTGGTAGTCGCCTCGACCATGTCGTCGAAAAAGAAGGAAACCGGCACGTCGAGAACGCGACTGAGGTCCCACAGACGGCTGGCCCCGATGCGGTTGGCCCCACGTTCGTACTTCTGTACCTGCTGAAAGGTAAGCCCGATCGCATCGCCGAGCTTTTCCTGACTCATGCCAAGGAGCGTCCGACGAAGCCGGACACGCCCCCCGACATGAACATCAATCGGGTTCGGACTGCCGGATGCCGTCCTCCCCCGCGTCGATACGCGCGTAGTGCCGCCTTCCTTCGCGGCACGTGCTGCTGGTGCCATGATCGATCCTCCCCGGGGACTTGGTTGTGCCACGATACGCTACATGTTGATCAATGAGCTCGAACGCGCGGAACTAATGTCACACGATCCTGTGGTCGTCAACCGGTCGCATTGCATAATTCTTACGCGAAACCCATCCTCCCGGAATCAGATGGGAATGCCTGGGGTTTGATTTCAACCATAGCGGCTCAATATCCCTCCGAAAATCAGCGACAGAAGAGCAAGCAGCCAGGGAAGGACGCTTCCTCCTCTCGTAAAGAACGGTGCGGAGAGTGCTTCCGGCAGTGGGGTGTCGAGAACGCCGCGTCGCCCGAGCCCAAGTTCGGCCACGACTCTACCATAAGGGTCGACCACGGCGGAGATGCCGCCGGCGGCGGCACGGACCATGGGCAGACCCTCCTCGACGGCCCGCCAGCGGGTGCTGGCAAAGTGCTGATAGGGGCCGGCGCTGCGGCCGAACCAGGAGTCGTTGGTGATGTTGAGAAGCCAGGCCGGACGATCCTTGCGACTGGCGACGTTGCCAGGAAAGATCGCCTCGTAGCAGATCAGGGGGCTGAAGGGGGGCAGACCCGGTGCCGTCAGAGTCTGGGGACCGTCGCCCGCGGAAAAATCGACGGCCCCCTCGGTGATTTTCGGCATCGGCAGAAATTGGCGCAACGGCACATACTCGCCGAACGGCACCAGATGGGTCTTGTCGTACACGCCGATCACGTCGCCGCCGCCATCAAGCACGAACAGGCTGTTCCAGACCCGGAACGGATTCACCTCGGCC
>JBKACM010000253.1:0-3427 GCA_046269335.1 Alphaproteobacteria bacterium
ATTCCCGCCATCATCTCCGGCGGTATCGCCGAGCGCGCCCGATTCTGGCCCCAGTTGCTGGCGGGAATGGCGGCGGCGAACGTACACAGGAAAAAGAATTTGACCAGATCGAAGCCATGGAGCGCGAACCCGGCTCCAGCCTTTCCAGTCAACGCCGGGGCGGATACCAGAAAATCGACCCCATAGGCGATCGTGTAACCGACGAAAAAATAAACGGTAGTGGAAACCGCAAAATCCACCAGAATTTTGACCAGGGCATTGACCTGATTCTTCTTGCGCACCGAACCCAGTTCGAGAAACGCGAAACCCGCGTGCATGGCGAGAACCATGATGGCTCCCAGGAGAATAAACAGAACGTCACTGCCTGATTTTGCCGTGTCCATGAGATTTCCTCTGACGTACCCTTCCGGTGATCCCGGGCGAGGCCGCAATTTTCGTGCCGAACCCCAGTACAAAGGCCAGCCTGGAAATTCGCACATTTCCCAGGTGGGTGACTGCCTAGAATATGCCCACAAAGAAGGCAATTGCCAAATTCGCAGGCAAACTAGCCTGTGGACTTTATCGGAGCAAATGCCTAGAGTCGCCTCCCCACATAGGCGGTCCCCAATCTCCGTTGCCCAGAGATGAACGTCACGATTTTACTCTGCGGACAAATCCGTTTTGTAGAAACCCTGATCTTCAACATGAATCACCTCATGTTGTTGCGATCCTACGGGCAGGTTGATCGTCTGGTGATTTCGACATGGATCGGAGAATTCGATCCGTGGCCGGATCTGAAGCGGCAGCTTCTGACCAAGCGGGTGGAAATCGTCGAAGCGGAACCACCGCCGGAACACCTGAAGACAGGAAACCACTTCCTGCACCAGATGACCTCGCTTTATCACGGTCTGATGGCCATTGATTCCGATACCTGGGTCCTCAAGACCCGGCCGGACGTCGTTTTGGAATACGGGGCGCTGGACGCTCTGTTCCGGTCCGTGGAAGCGCACGAGGAAAGGCCACCGGATATTTTCGAACGCAAGGTCTGGGTGCCCCGCTTCGAGTGTACCCAGCCGTTCAATATCTGCGATGTCATCTATTTTGGTCGGCGGAACGATCTCCTGAGGCTATGCAACTTCAGCATGTTTCCAGAGACCATCATCGCCGTGGGCGAAGACCGGGACCAGGCATTCTCTGGGGCCAACGCCGGGGCCGAAATCAGGACCTTCATTGGTCCATTTCTTATGAAATATGACATTCTCCATGAGTATAACAGAACCTGGTATACGGCTGGATATTACCTGCCGTGGCGAACTCATGTTCTATTGCACATGATCAATTCCAATATATATTGGGAGTATATCGGACTGTTTCTTTATATCATGAGAAATTATTTTCTCATCGGTCGACCATATTACGAGGAAAAGATCAACCTGGTTCGCACGGCCAGCTTTGATGAACAGGGATTGCTGCTGTCCAATTCCTGCAACCACGCCATTCACA
This sequence comes from Alphaproteobacteria bacterium, assembly GCA_046269335.1. Lineage (GTDB taxonomy): Bacteria > Pseudomonadota > Alphaproteobacteria > Rhodospirillales > Rhodospirillaceae > JADFXL01. Next base: position 1,483 of record JBKACM010000253.1, read on the forward strand.
CCATCGACACGTCCTTTTTTCTGAAAAATCTGAATACGCCTCGAAATGACGCCTATCAGTCTTTTTGCAACGATCAGCAGTGGGTTGAGGACATCTTCGCGGGCAGGCTCCCGGACCACGACAAGATCGAGGCGCATCTGATGCCTGGTCTGGAACGGGCCCTGGTCTATCGCAACACCCCGGAACGGCGGGCCGCCTTCCAGGAATACCAGCAAACCCTGGTCGGTATCATGAGAACCCACGCCCAGGCCATGGAGAAACCGAACGGATGATACCGGTATTATACCAGACCGAGATGAGCTTGACTCATCACGGTCTGGTATTATTCAAGCACGGTCCAGTCCCAATCCCCCGTATATCCGGCCTCGGCGAAGAGTGCGTGCCAACCGTCCGGGTAGTCGTGGGTATCGGCGGTCAGAACCCATTGTTCGAACAGCGCCTTCTGTTCCGGCGTGTAGTAGGCGTCCACCTGGACGAAGGCCTTTCCGCCCGATAGACGCTGGATCTCGGCCAGGGCGGTGACCACGCGCGGACGGGTCAGATTGTGGAGGGTATTGAGGGACAGGACACAGTCGAACCCAGCATCGGGAAACGGCAGGTGGTCGGCGGAGCCCAGGTGCAATCGGCCCAGAAGTTCCCGGGGGGCGTTGCGGATGGCGTATTCGGAAAGGTCCAGACCGAAAACCTCCAGACCCGGACATTCCAGCATCAGATCCTTGACCAGAAATCCCTTGCCACATCCCACGTCCAGCACCCGCTGACCGGGCCGTAGCTGGAAATGGGCAATCATGTCGCGGGCGACCGGACGCCAGCGGCCATCATAGCGATAGCCGCCGTAGCCGTATTGCCGGGGGCCGTCCCAGTACATCTCGCCAAACTGTCTGGCGATGGTGACGACCTCCGGGTCCTTGGCCTCGGCCCGGCCTCGGACATCCCGGCGGATTTTGGGCAGTGAGCGCAGAAGCTCGACCCGGGCCATCAGGAAAACTCCGCAGCCTGAGCGGCCGCCATGCCATCGGCCACGGAGACATACCGAAAGTCCGGGAACGCCGCGCGGCAAGCGTCGATCGCGAACGGACGCCAGCCGTTGTGCGGCATGGGACCCTGGCGGACGCTGCCCCGGACGGCCACCGGACGGCCCGACAGCCTCACCGCCGTCTCGGCCAGAGCACGGAAACTCGCCACCTGACCCGAGGCGATATTCAGGACACCGGTGGAACGGTGACCCAGGACCCGCGTGACAATCTCCGCCACGTCGTCGATGCAGACGTGGTCCCGCTCTTCCTCGCCCTCGCCGAACAGAACGATGTCCTCGCCCCGATTGGCCTGCCGGCGGAACTTGTTGGGGCCGTAGCCGTTGTGAGGATCGGCGGCCCCATAGATCAGGGTGGGCCGCAGGATCGCCAGCGGCGCTTTCGCCTCGGACCGAAACATGATCTCCCGCGCCAGATGCATGCACCCATGCAACGAACCGGGAGCGGTCCAGGAGGTTTCCGTCAGCGGTTGGTCAAGATCCGCATAAACCGCATCGGAACTGATGTTGACGATGTGGGCGGGTCTGGCCCGGTCGATGGCCTCGATCATGGCCGAGGCCAGGATCATGTTGTCCCGAAGCATGGCCGCCGTCTTGCAGGGGGCGATCGCCGCCGCCAGGACGACGGAGTCCCCCTCCCGCAGTCGCCCCGCCAGACGCTCCCCGGCACCGTTACCTAACAGGTCCACCTCCCGACGTCCCAGGGACAGCACTTCGGCCCCCTCCCCGCGCAGCCGTTCCACCACCGCCTTGCCGACGAAGCCCTCCCCTCCGACCACCACCACTCTGGAAGGCTTGCGCCGCGTCTCGAAAGCGTGTGTCAACATGGTCCGGGCTCCCCAGGGCAATCGGGTGAACCCGATTGCCCTGGTTTGTTCTTGCCCCTCAATCGCCCGCCCGGCGATTGAGGGG
>JBKACM010000254.1:0-3383 GCA_046269335.1 Alphaproteobacteria bacterium
AGGGCGTTGATCGGTCACGATCAACGCGGATTGGTATCAGGCCTTGTCGTACCAGCGACGGGAACCCAGCCTGGCCCAGTTTCGGCGCGGCTTCATGTCATTGCGTTCCATCACCTTTTTGACCCGTGCCCTGGACTCGGATTCGGACAGGGCATGACGGGTCAGCTTGCGATAGAACTCCACGGCAGCGTCGAACTCCTTGTGGGATACGCGCCCCTTGCGGCTGGTATGGACCAGAAAGTCGGCGACATGCTTGTCGGCCTGGCTCTCCAGAGCGATGCCGCGGTCATCGGCAACGCTGAAGAGAATGCCCCGCGCCTCATCCAGGCTCAGGCTGAACTCGCCCACGCCGGTCCGCAGGACACTCCGTTCCGCCTCCTCGGTGATCAGGCGATCCTGAGACGCATGCAAACGCACGTACTCGGAAAATCTCTGGGCCTTGGCCCGACACTGACAGGGTTCCGACGTGGTGGATTGTTCGATTGCCATCAAGGTATCCCGAGCCGATTGCCTGAAGAAGAATAACTGACACCAACGGCACGTGGCCTTGACTCGTACCGTTGGCACCAAGCCCGCGCGGCGTCTGAGCGAAACCCGCTCCGCACGAAGTCAGAACTTCGTGCGGATGGTATAAAGCCGGCTGACGATAGCGCCACGCCAGAATAACACAAGAGGCCAGCCCCGGGACAATCGGGTAAACCCGAACGTGGGCCTGTTTCTCCTCGTTTTTGTCATTGGTCGGTGGATCGACGTTTCCAGCGCAGTACCGGGGTACGGGCGGCCCTGGTTTCGTCGAGTCGCCGCCTGGGGGCCAAGCGGGGGGCTGCGTGAAAATACTCGGCATCTCCGGCACGGGCGCGGGCGGCAAGGGACTTCATGGCCGCGATGAAACGATCCAGCGTCTCCTTGCCCTCGGATTCGGTCGGCTCCACCAGCATCGCGCCATGCACCACCAGAGGGAAATGCACGGTCATGGGATGAAATCCCTCATCGATCAGAGCCTTGGCCAGATCCAGGGTAGAAACGTTGGTTCCTTTCAGGAATCGATCATCGAACAGGGCCTCATGCATGCAGAAGCCCGGGAAGGGGGCAGACAGATCCTCCTGAAGCTCGGCCAGCAGGTAGTTGGCGTTCAGTACCGCGTCGGCCGAAGCCTGGGCCAGGCCATCACCGCCCATGCTGAGCATATAGGCCAATGCCCGCACGAATACTCCGAACTGACCATGGAATCCCTTGAGTCGCCCAAGCGGCAACTGTCCGTCTTCCATCGCCTGGAGCCCGTTTTCCACCAGGGTCAGGGAGCCATCCGCACGACGCGACACATACGGCAACGGCGCGAAGGGGGCCAGCGCCTGGGACAGCATCGTTGGGCCGGCTCCGGGGCCACCGCCGCCGTGGGGGGTGGAGAACGTCTTGTGCAGGTTGATGTGCATGGCATCCACGCCCAGGTCCGCCATCCGCACCCGGCCCACCAGGGCATTGAAGTTGGCTCCATCCAGGTAGAAATACGCTCCGGCGGCGTGTACCGCCTCGGCGATGTGCAGAATATCGCGTTCGAACAGGCCGAGGGTGTTGGGATTGGTCAGCATCAATGCCGCCACATCGTCCCCGAGACGTGCTTTCAGCGCCGCCAGATCAACGCGACCGTCACCGTTCCCCGGCACGGTTTCCACCGCATAGCCGCAGCGAACCGCCGTTGCCGGATTAGTGCCGTGGGCCGAGTCCGGCACCAGTACCCGCCGCCGCGCATTCCCCTGGTGTTCCAGCGCGGCGCGAATGGCAAGAATACCGCACAGCTCGCCATGAGCCCCCGCCGCCGGGGATAATGCCACCGCCGGCAGACCGGTCAGAGCCGACAACCAGTGCGCCAGCAGCTCCATCACCTTCAGGGCCCCCTGAACGCTGGCCTCGGGCTGGAACGGATGGATTTCGGAAAATCCCGGCAACCGGGCTAGCTTTTCCCCCAGTCTCGGATTGTGCTTCATGGTACACGAGCCAAGGGGATAGAACCCTGAGTCGATCCCGTAATTCAGCCGCGACAGGCGGGTGTAATGGCGTACCACATCCGGTTCGGACAGGCTGGGCAGACCGATGGGACGGGTTCTGCGCATCCCACCCAGGCGGTCGGTGGGCGGCCAGTCGGCTTCCGGCAGGTCGACACCGACCCGGCCAGGGACATCCTGTTCGAACAGAAGCGGCGTTTCGTCTTCCCTGGATTTCACAGGATATCCTCCAGCGCCTGAACTAGGCCATCCATCTCGGCCAGGGTATTGGTCTCGGTGGCGGCCACCAGCAGCACGTTTTCCAGTTCCGGATAGTCGGGGTAGAACCGGGCTGCCGGCACCCCCCCCAGAATGCCGCGTGCCGCCAGCCCCTTGGCCACCACCGTCGCCGGTCTTGGAAGCTGGAGGGAAAATTCATTGAAATAGGTGCGGGGGATGATCCGGACGCCGCGCACTCCGGACAGCCGCTCCGCCAGGGCCATGGCTGCGACGTGGTTCATCTCGGCCAGTCTGGCAAGGCCCACCTCTCCCAGCAGCGCCAGATGGATGCTGAAGGACAGGGCCAGCAGACCGGCGTTGGTGCAGATGTTGGAGGTGGCCTTCTCGCGGCGGATATGCTGTTCGCGGGTGGCCAGGGTCAGCACGAAGCCACGACGTCCGTCCTGATCCACCGTCTCGCCCACCAGCCGACCCGGCATCTGGCGCACGAAGCGTTCCCGGGTGGCGAACAGCCCAAGCCCCGGCCCGCCGAAATTCATGGCTCCGGCCAACCCCTGGCCATCGCCGACCACGATGTCGGCTCCCATGTCTCCGGGAGACCTGACCAGTCCCAACGACACCGGATCGGTTACCGCGACCACCAGCAGCGCTCCGAAATCGTGGCAGGTCGCCGCCAGGGCGGCCTGGTCCTTGAGGTGACCAAAGAAACCCGGATTCTGCACCACGACGCAGGCAATGTCCTGGCCGACCCGGCCGAGCAGATCCTCGATTCCGATAGGATCGGGACTCAGGCTGTCCACCGTGATGCCGGCCGTCCGCGCCAGGGTCGAGGCAACCTCGCGGTAATGAGGGTGCAGGCCGCCCGACAGGATCACCCGGTTGCGGCCGGTGAGACGGCAGGCCATGAGGACCGCTTCGGCGGTGGCGGTGGCCCCGTCATACATGGAGGCATTGGCGACCTCCATGCCGGTCAGGAGTGCCACCTGGGTCTGGAACTCGAACAGATACTGAAGCGTTCCCTGGCTGACTTCTGGTTGGTATGGCGTATAGGAGGTCAGGAATTCGCCGCGCTGGATCATGGCAACCTCCCAATTTGCTTGGTGATGAAACCATTTGTGGAGAGCCGAAGCTTTTCGTTGGCTAGGGAAAGACACAAAGCCC
>JBKACM010000255.1:0-3376 GCA_046269335.1 Alphaproteobacteria bacterium
CGCGAACGATCGCGCGGGCGCTCAATGCGCCATTCCCAGACCGTGATGAGTCAAGCTCATCTCGGTCTGGTATTACAACGCATCTTCCAACGCATCTGTTGACAAGCGACCGAACGGGCGTACCCTTGAGTACGAAGGATGAACCTGTGCCACTTCGCATAAGGATGCTGTCGTCATGGGGAGCAGAAAGTCACCCGAGGTTTCGAGTCCCGCGAGAGATGACGACGTTGCCGTGGCAGCCCTGCGCTATGCGGCGATAGACGTTCGGACCGCCGCGCGGGAGGCCCCCACGCATCGGGAGATGCTGGACCACCTGGCGGAACTCATCTCCGCCATGGCCAACAGCCTTTGTCCCGTCGGCGCAGCCGCATCGGGCCAGACTCTTCGGAAGCCCCGTGCGGGGGGTACGCGGAACCGGTAGCCGGCTTCGTTTCATGCCGAGGCGGGTGCCGCGCGGGCTCAGGGGCCGGTGTAGAACTGCGGCCAGTATTGTTTCACGAACTCTCCGTCGCTGGCCAGGGCGTGGCACTGGTCGATGATCGGGGGGCGGGCGCGGTTCGGGTCCTGGGCCGCCCTGGCCTCGCGGGTCGAAAACAGGGTCTGGAAAGCGGCGGTGGCCATGGGAGTCAGCAGGTCCACCAGGTGGACGCACCCCTTGACCCCGCCCAGAAGTTCTCGAACCTGGCGGGTGAAGCCTTTGCCGATCCGCAGGCCTTCCAGGACCCGGAAGTCCTCGGCCACCTTTCCGCACAACGACGCGGGCCCGTGGTCGGTAACCGCTTCCACGGTATGGATCAGGAAGTCGTCGTCTATGGTCAGGCGTATCCACATTTCATGGAAGGGCTCGCCGGCCATGATGAAGCCGCCGCCGTGTCGTGGAAAGTCGTAGTTCTTGACGTCCAGGAGATGCCCCTCGATATCCCAGAGACCATCCTCTCTCAGGAATCCGGAGCATTCGATCGTTCGGTGGTGACGCAAGGTACGCGGGACAGGCGAGGACAGCGGCATGGGATGGTTGCTCCCCTTGACGATACGACCATCGGGAAACCCACCGGAAGGGCAGGGCGGAGCCTATCGCCGGAGAGGAAGGGTCGTCAATCGTCACGGGGCGCGTTTGGGCTTTCTTCCTGGCTCTATGGTCTTGCCATCGGCCTCGGACCGGGCCACTCTGGGCAGGGGTCCGGGAGGTGGCCTTCACGAGGGTGAGGCCGCTCCGGAGTACGCCCGGGAACCGGGTATACCGGTCGTCGAGGTTTGCCGATGCCGCTGATCGAATCCATTGCCCTTATGCACGACGACATGGTCGCCTGGCGGCGGGACCTTCACCGCAATCCGGAGTTGGCCTACGCCGAGCATCGTACCGCCAGGGTCGTGGCAGACCTTCTGCGCGGGTTCGGAGTGGACGAGGTCGTGGAGGGGGTCGGGAAGACCGGCGTGGTCGGGGTAATCCGCGGTGACGCTTCGGGGCGCGCGGCGGGACCGGCTGTGGCCCTGCGAGCCGACATGGATGCCTTGCCTATCCAGGAACAGAACGACCATACCTATCGTTCGCTCCGGGACAACGTCATGCATGCCTGCGGGCATGATGGCCACACCGCCATGCTGCTGGGGGCAGCGCGCCATCTGGCCGGGACCCGGCGCTTTTGTGGCACGGTGGTGCTGGTCTTCCAGCCGGCCGAGGAAGGCCAGGCCGGGGCCAAGGCCATGATCGATGATGGTCTGTTCCAGCGTTTTCCGGTGGAGGCCATCTACGGTCTGCACAACATGCCCGGATTGCCGGTCGGTGTTCTGGCGGTCTCGCCCGGGGCCATCATGGCCGCCGCGGACCGTTTCACCATCACCTTGCAGGGACATGGCGGCCATGCGGCGGCACCCCATCAGGTGCGGGACCCGGTCGTGGCGGGCGCTGCGCTGGTGATGGCCCTGCAAACCGTCGTCTCCCGCAACGTCGCCCCCAATGACACCGCCGTGCTGTCGGTGACCGAGTTCCACGGCGGAGAAGCCTTCAACGTCGTCCCGGACAGCGTGTGGCTGGGGGGGACCGTGCGCTACTTCTCTCCGGAGGTGGGAGACAGGGTCCATGCCCGGATACGGGGGATTCTGAATGGCATCGCCGCCGCTCACGATGTCGAGGCTTCTCTGGACTACCGGGCCGGCTATCCCCCCACGATCAATTCCGGGGCGGAGGCGGCCTTCGCCCATTCGGTGGCCGTGGAGATCAACGGTGCCGGTGGGGTCATTCCACAGAAGCCCCTGATGTTTTCCGAGGATTTTTCCTACTATCTCCAGGTCAAACCCGGTGCCTACCTCTTTCTCGGCAACGGTGGCGAGGCCGGGTGCCACGGTCTGCACAACCCGCGTTATGACTTCAGCGAGGCTATTCTGTCCGTGGGAGCCAGCCTCCTGGCCCGCTTGGCCGAGAGGAGCCTGCCGCCTGCGACGGTGAAAAAGGCCTGATACCGGCCGCCCTGTGAGTCAAATCAAAGGACGGCCGGTATCATACCAACGGTACGAAGTTCCGACTTCGTGCGGATGGTATGGCGTGTCCGTTACGGGTGTGGCGCGTCGGGTTGGTGGTGTGTCGGCGCGTGGACACGGTGTCGTGCCTGAAGCACGCTCAGGGCGGCAGGGTCGTGGTCGAGCAATGCCAAGGCGCTGCTGATGGCGCGGCTCGGCAGCAGATCACCGGCTTCGTACTTCTGAAAAGCTCGCGGTCCGCCCCCGATCACTTCGCCGGCGGCCGCCTGACTTAGTCCGAGTTTCTTGCGGATACGGCGGATTTCCTCGGGTCCCAACAGACCTTCGCTGCGCGCCTTGAGTCGGTTCAACATCCGGTCGGATGCTTTCATGTCCTCGCCGGTGTGGATGCTCTGCTCCGAGGTATCGCAGTACCATCCCGGCATATCGAAGGTGACCGATTCGCCTTTATATTCGATCGTCACCGATCGCACGTCGCGGTGCATGGGCGCTCCCGTTTCTGGACAGACCGGGTTCTCAGTCATGGTGTTTCTCCTTGAACGACAGCAGCGACGCCTCAAGGTCATAGGTTGGCTTCCGTTTTTCTGTCACGCTGCCCGCCTACGTCTCCGCGGAAGACGCAAGTAGGTTAACACCATAATGGTGCAATGTCGATATGCGCCCTTGAAATGTGATTCGCTACGCCATACCGCCCGACCGATGAACTGACCTTTGGTCAGTACCTGCCGAGACGGTGACGCTCAGGCACCGCGCGGGCTTGTACCGGTCGTCCCGTGAGTCAAATCAAAGGACGGCCAGTATCGTACACGACATGGAACGTCATCTTATACCAATCCGCGTTGATCGTGACCGATCAACGCCCTCAATCGCCGGCGGGGCCGTCCGGCCCCTTGGCTTG
>JBKACM010000256.1:0-3359 GCA_046269335.1 Alphaproteobacteria bacterium
CTCGTTCTTGATCGTGGGCCGTTGTTCCGGGGGTGCGTGGACAGAAATCGTTTCGCTCCGATTTCCGTGAGGATTGGGATAGCCTGAACCGGTCCCAACCAGTGACGGCCTTGTCCATGACCGAACTGCCCATCGAAACGGTTCTGCCCCTTCTGAGGCGGGCTCTGGCCGGAAGCCGCGCCGCCGTGCTGGAGGCCCCGCCCGGTGCGGGCAAGACCACCCGCGTTCCGCTCGCCCTGCTGGAGGAGCCCTGGCTGGCGGGAAAGCGCATCGTCATGCTGGAACCCCGCCGGTTGGCCGCTCGCTCCGCCACCCGCCGGATGGCGGAAATGCTGGGGGAACCGGTTGGAGCCACTGTCGGCCACCGCATCCGCTTCGAAAGCACCGTTGGCCGGGATACCCGAATCGAGGTGGTGACCGAAGGTATCCTCACCCGCCGACTGCATGGGGATCCCTCGCTGGAAGGCGTCGGTCTCGTGATCTTCGACGAGTTCCATGAACGCAGCCTGGATGCGGATCTGGCGCTGGCACTGTGCCTGGAGGCGCAGGCGGCGCTTCGGGAGGATCTCCGGCTCCTGGTGATGTCGGCGACCCTGGACGGCGGCCCCATCGCCCGCCTGCTGGGGGAGGCCCCGGTGATTTCCAGTGCCGGTCGCGCCTTTCCGGTGGAAACCCGCTACCTGGACCGGACCCCAGGCGGACGGATCGAGGATGCCGTGGTTTCCGCCGTCCAGCGGGGCCTGGAGGAGGAAACGGGTGATATACTGGCGTTTCTGCCGGGAAGCGGCGAAATCCGCCGTGTCGCCCGCGCCCTGGAGGAGCGGCGGTTGCCGGAGTCGGTGATGGTGACGCCGCTGTACGGCGAACTTGCCACCGAGGCGCAGGAACTGGCGATCCGACCGGCTCCACCCGGTCGGCGCAAGGTGGTGCTGGCCACCTCCATCGCCGAAACCAGTCTCACCATCGAAGGCGTCCGGGTGGTGGTCGACGCGGGCCTGATGCGGGTGCCCAAATTCGATCCCAGGCGCGGCATGACCCGTCTGGAGACCCTCCGGGTAAGCCAGGCCTCCGCCGACCAGAGGCGGGGACGGGCCGGACGTCTTGGCCCCGGTCTCTGCCTCCGTCTGTGGACCGAGGCCGAGCATGGTGGCCTTCGCCCACAAAGCCCCCCAGAAATCCTGGAAGCCGACCTGGCCCCCTTGGCGCTGGATCTGGCCCTGTGGGGGAGCTCGGACCCAACTTCCCTGGCTTGGCTCGATCCGCCGCCACCGGCGGCCCTGGCGCAGGCACGGGACCTGCTCCACCGGCTGGGGGCCGTGGACGTGCAGGGCCGCATCACTTCCCACGGACGGGAGTTGGCCGCCCTGGCCCTGCCCCCGCGGCTCGCGCACATGATCGTGACCGCGCACGGGCTTGGCCTGGGGGCGTTGGCCTGTGACGTCGCGGCCCTGCTGGCCGAGCGGGACATCGTGCGGGCCAGACCCGGGTACCGCGATTGCGACCTCCGGTTACGAGTCGACCTTCTACATCGGCCCGAAAGCGGGACGCCACCAGGATTGACCCTGGACTCGGGCGCGGCCCACCAGGTCCGGAAGGCTTCCGCACTGTGGCGACGCCGCTTGATACGCGGGCCAGAAAATTCTGACCCGCTGCGTTCAATCGCCACGCAGGCTCACGCCGCAGGAGCGGCGGCCCGCGGTCGCGGGCTCCAAAGCCACGAGTCAAAAACTCGTGGCTTTGGTACGAAAATCGCGACGACGGCGACGGCAGAGGACACCCGTTCTGTGGGTGTGCTGGTGGCGTTGGCCTATCCGGATCGGGTGGCGCAACGGCGACCGGGAACCCCGGGAGGGTTTCGCCTGGCGGGCGGCGGGGGAGCGGTGGTGGCGGAGACCGACCCCCTGGCGGCGGCGGACTGGCTGGCGGTGGCCGACCTGGATGGTGAACGCAAGGACGCCCGGGTTTTTCTGTGCGCCCCCCTGACCGCCGCCGATATCGAACAAACCTTTTCCGAAGACCTCCGGGAAATCCAGTTTTTACGCTGGGATGGACGAGAGGAGGCGGTACGGGCCCGGCGGCAGATTCGGTTCGGGGAACTGGTGCTGAAGGACGAGCCACTGCGCAGGCCGGATCCGGAGGCGGTTGCGGCAGCCCTTCTCGACGGCATCCGCGTTATGGGACTCGATACCCTGCCCTGGACACCAGAAGCCAAGCAACTACGGGCCCGGCTCGCGTTCGCACGCCGGGTACGGAAGGACGCGGACGCCTGGCCTGATGTCTCCGATGAGGCTCTGTTGGCCGAGATGGAAACCTGGCTGGCCCCCCATCTGGGTGGCATGTCCCGAAAAGCACACCTGGCCACCCTGAATCTCGCCGAGATCCTGGCCGCAAGACTGCCCTGGGAGACCCGCCAGGCCCTGGACTCTCTGGCCCCCACCCACGTCACGGTGCCAACCGGCTCGCGGCTGCCCCTGGATTACGACACCGGCGGCCCGGAACCGGTCCTGGCGGTCCGGCTCCAGGAGATGTTCGGAACCACCGCCACCCCCACCGTCGCCGGAGGGCGCATGCCGGTGCTGTTGCACCTGCTCTCCCCCGCCGGACGACCGATCCAGGTGACCAGGGACCTGGCCACATTCTGGGCCAACGGCTACCAGGAGGCGAAGGGTGGACTGAGAGGGCGCTATCCCAGGCACCACTGGCCCGACGACCCCTTGCAGGCCACCCCCACCAACCGCGCCAAGCGGCACGGACGCTGATGGAGCCCGGATCAACTCGCCATATCGATTGCCGCCAGAGCCCGCTCGCGGAACTCCGGGTCCCGAAGCCAGTTGCGGATGCTCTTCTGGTCGACGTCGGCGGCCACAGCCGCCTTCCGCACCACCCCATAGTCGGGATGCCCGGGGGGCGGATCGTACTCCGGAAGCCGTCCAAGCTCGGCGAAAAACCGTATCGCCATGGTACGCTTGAAATGACTGCGTGGCCTGCCGACCCTCGCTTTTTGCAGATCGGCACCACCCATCGGGCCACCACTACTGTGAGGCTCGCCAACAAGGCTGTTCTCTATGGACATGACTGTCGCCTCTTCTTTGTAAAGGTTACCACAATCGCCAAGGCCAAGCCATTCTGCTTGGCTCTTTACTGCCAGACCCCCTCTGGACGACGGCCGGAGTCCGCACCAGGATGCGCCCGACCAACCGCCTACCCAGGATGACATGACAAGGTTAACAAGTCCTTGCCGTTCCCTCCCGCGGCCGTCTACCGGGGAGCAACCATGGCGGAAGAAGCGCCAGTCGGAGAGCTGTTTTTAGTAACACCCCGTCCAGGCACAATTTCTCCTTGGGCTTCGCGAGCCACAG
>JBKACM010000257.1:0-3354 GCA_046269335.1 Alphaproteobacteria bacterium
AGGCCTTGACTCGTGCCGTTGGTATCAAGCCCGCGCGGCGTCTGCGCGAAACCCGCTCCGCACGAAGTCGAAGCTTCGTGCGGATGGTATAGCACCTCCGCTGCCTCTCTTCCGGGCGCTCCGAAATCGGTTGGAGTTCCGAAAAATGCCCATACCCGCCACGGTGGCTCCGGTCCTTCTTCTGGTTGCTTCCAATGTGTTCATGACCTTTGCGTGGTATGGGCACCTGAAATTCACCGACCGGCCCCTGTGGATGGCGGTGCTGGCGAGCTGGTCAATCGCCCTGATCGAGTACTGCCTGGCGGTGCCGGCGAACCGCATCGGCTATGGTGCTTATTCCGCCGCCGAACTGAAAACGATTCAGGAAATCGTCACCCTGGCCATATTTGTGGTGTTTTCGGTATTTTATCTTGATGAGCGGATCACCATGAATCATCTCGTCGGGTTCGCTCTGATTGGTGCTGGGGCGTTCTTCATCTTCAAGGGGCCGATACGGTAGTGATGCTCGAACATGTCGAGGCCTTTTCCGGACAAGTACCTTGACCCTGCCGGGGTGACACGTTACGCTGAACATTGGAGTGGTTGACTAGTCGTCTATATCACAAGTATTGCTCCGCTTTGAGAAAGTTGTTGCGTGTTGCTGGGGAGGGCCTCTTGCAATTTGTTCCCGCCAGTCTGGCAGGTGTGTTTCGTGTCGTCTTTGACCCGGCGCGGGACCACCGTGGTTACCTTTCCAAGCCGTATGAAGAGAAGGCGTTTCAGGCCGCCGGCATCGACGTCACGTGGCGTCAGATCATTTTCCAGTTTACGGAACACCACAACACCGTGAAGGGTCTCCATATCCAGTCAGCTCCGTTCCTGGAGGCGAAGCTGATTACTCCCGTGGTGGGAGAGGTCCTGTGGATTTCCGTCGACCTGCGCCGCGACAGTCCGACCTTCATGAAGCACGAGAAATTCAAGATGTACCCCGGGGGTCCGGCCGTCTTCGTGCCGCGCGGCTTTGCGCACGGCGGACTGTACATCTCCGACAACAGCATGCTGATGATCGCCGCCGACAATTACCACTCCGAACCGCATGGGGTGGGGATCGCCTGGAACGACCCGGAGATTGGGATCGAGTGGCCGCTGATACCGGGCGAGCCGATCGTGATCAAGGATCAGCATCGCGACAATCCACCGCTGGCGGCCGTGCGCGACCGTCTCGGCCTGTGATTCCAGACCGCGATGAGTCTGACTCCTCGCGGTCTGGCTGGCGCGTTAAGCGCCCGCGCGCAAGCCAAGGGGCCGGACGGCCCCGCCGGCGATTGAGGGCGTTGATCGGTCACGATCAACGCAGGTTGGTATAAGGCGGAGGTTCCAGCCATGGGTGTGGATTTTTCCGATCTCGAAAGGCTTCGCAAGCTCACCGAGGCGGGCGAGATTATCCCGACGGAACTTGCGATCGAGACCGTCTTTGGCTGCAATGCCAAGTGCGTCATGTGCTTCATCGATCAGCCTACCGCCCGCAGAAAGCAGGTGATGAAGCCGGAGCTTTACCGGTACATCATCGATGCCATGGAGCCGCACAAGGACGGGCTGGAGAAGTTCGACCTGTGGGCTTTGGGGGAGCCGCTGATGGACCCCCATATCCTCGACCGGGTCAGCTATGCCAAGCGCAAGGGCTATCCCAACATGGCGCTGGCCACCAATGCCGACATGATGGACGAGAGGCTGCAAAAAGGCCTGCTGGATGCCGGTGTCGATACCTTCATCATCTCCATCGACGCCGTCAAACCGGAGACCCATGCCGCCATTCGTCGCGGGCTGGACTACGACCGGGTGGTGCGCAACTGCGAGAGCATGATTCGCCGGCGGGACGAGGGTGGGTACCGTTCTCGCTTCCTGTTCCGGTTCGTGGACCAGGGAACCAATCATGCCGAGTGGCCGGGTTTTCGTGACTTCTGGGCTCCCAGAATCAGCGAGGACAAGAAGGACAACGTGGTGCGCTATCTGATGCACAATTGGGGGGGGTATGTCGGCGACAAGAGAGAGCTCCTGGGCGATCGCTACAGCGAGGCCATGGAGCGGGTGCCGTGCAACTATGTGTTCGAGAGCCTGATCATCCTTGCCGACGGTCGTCTCAGTCTGTGTCCCGCCGATTTCCTGGAGGGTCAGTTTCCCTTCGGCAAGGTGCCGGAGCAGACCCCGCTTGAGGCCTTCAACAGCGAGGAATACAAGCGGCATCGTCGGCTTCATCTGGCGGAGAGAAAGAACGACATTCGCCTGTGCGAGACCTGCACGATCCTCTACAGCAATGGGGCCCGGGATTATCTGTGGGAGCAGAAGTCACACACGTTCAGAATCGATTCCGACGGAAAATGACCCCCAGCGTGTCGTCGTTCCACTGCCTCATTTGCCGGGGGCGCGACTTCGAGGACGTGATCCGGTACGATGCACCCGACTCGTATGAGCAGGCCGTGGGGGTTCCTGGGTCCGGCTACGCCCGCGCCTGGGTCCGCTGCCGGCAGTGCGGTTTTCACTTCTCTCTCTATTCCCGTGATCCGGCCATTCTCGACCGTCTGTATGAGGGCGGCTATCGGGAAAGTTCCGCTGTCTGGCGGCGGGAGAGCACCGAAGCCACCTTCCACCGCGTGATCGCTCTGCCGGCCGGTCAGTCGGAAACCAAGACCAGGGTTGCCTGGATCAAGGCGGAGATGGACAGGGCGCGTGCGGCCGAGCTTCTGCCCCGTACCCCGCCACCCTGGCGGATGGTGGACGTGGGCGGGGCCACCGGCATCATGGCTTACGAGTTCCAGGATGCGGACTGGCGGACGATGGTCGTTGATCCGGCTCCCGAGGGCCGGTTTGTCGAGGCACACGGCGTCGCCTATCTTCAGAGCGCCTATCGGCCCGGGCTCGTATCAGGACCCGTCGATCTGTTCACCCTGGTCTATGCGCTGGAACACCTGTCCGATCCCAGGGGGATTCTGGCCGCCCTGCGCCGGGATCTGAATCCCGGAGGGGGGCTGTACGTGGAAGTCCCGGACGCTGCCGCCTTCGGCCGCAAACCGGCCGACGACGATATCTTCAACGCCTGTCACCTGTGGATGTTTGATCCGCGTTCTCTGGTCACGCTTCTGGCGGAAAGTGGCTTTGAAACTCTGAAGCTGGAACGGACAAAGACGATCCGGGGTCACTACGCCACAATGATTCTGGCTGCGGCCAGTTGAATCCTCATGTCAGGGTAATCACACCCGCCTGGCCTCGGCGACATGCACGTGTCCGTCGATGTGCTGGCGCATCTGGTCCCGCAATTCCTCGACGCGGCCGAGAGTTCTGATACCAGACCGAGATGAGCTTGACTCATCACGGTCT
>JBKACM010000258.1:0-3345 GCA_046269335.1 Alphaproteobacteria bacterium
GCCGACGTGGGTTGGGTTACCGGTCACAGCTACATCCTCTATGGTCCGCTGTCCAACGGCGCGACGTCGCTGATGTTCGAAGGCGTGCCCAATTACCCCGACTCCTCCCGGTTCTGGCAGGTGGTGGACAAGCACAAGGTCAACATCTTCTACACCGCGCCCACCGCCATCCGCGCCCTGATGCGGGAAGGGGAAGGGCCGGTCAAGAAGACCTCGCGCAAGAGTCTGCGTATTCTCGGTTCGGTGGGCGAGCCCATCAATCCCGAGGCGTGGATGTGGTATCACACCGTCGTCGGCGACAGCCGCTGCCCGATCGTGGATACCTGGTGGCAGACGGAAACCGGCGGCATCCTGATCACGCCGCTGCCGGGGGCCACCAAGCTGAAGCCGGGTTCCGCCACCCGTCCGTTCTTCGGCGTCAAGCCGGTGATGGTGGATGCCGAAGGAAAGGTGCTGGAAGGGGCTGTCGAGGGCAATCTTTGCCTGGATGGGGCCTGGCCCGGCATGATGCGCACGGTTTATGGCGACCACGAACGGTTCGTGCAGGCCTATTTCAGCACCTACGAGGGCATGTACTTCACCGGTGACGGGGCTCGTCGCGACGCGGATGGGTACTACTGGATCACCGGCCGCGTCGATGACGTGATCAACGTTTCCGGCCATCGTCTAGGAACCGCCGAGGTGGAGAGCGCCCTGGTTGCTCATCCGAAGGTGGCGGAAGCGGCGGTGGTGGGCTTCCCCCACGACCTGAAGGGGCAGGGCATCTACGCCTACGTCACCCTGGTGCTGGGCGAGAAGCCGACGGAGGCGTTGAAGAAGGAACTGGTCAACTGGGTGCGCAAGGAGATCGGGCCGATCGCCTCGCCCGATTTCATCCAGTGGGCTCCGGGGTTGCCGAAGACGCGCTCCGGCAAGATCATGCGTCGCATCCTGCGCAAGATCGCTGCCAATGAAACCGATCAACTCGGGGATACTTCGACCCTGGCCGATCCTTCCGTGGTCACGGATCTGATCGAGAACAGCATCCACCGAGGATGATACCATCCGCACGAAGTTTTGGCTTCGTGCGGGTCGGGTTTCGTCCAGGCCGGGGTTGGAGGAATCCGACCCCGGCCGCTTTTCGTTGTGTGGAGGCCGCACCCATTCCCGGTTCGGGTTTTGCGTCCCGGGAGGGGATTCGCGTACCCGCCTGCTACTTTTGAAATAGTTCACTTCCAAGGATGAGTTCCGTATACTGCCCGCAACCGGGGTGTACCGGTAGCGTTCGGGTGCGGGGGGTGTCGCCAATGCTGTCATTACGGAACATCTCCATCACGTATCGCATTGGTGGATCGATCGTCCTGTTGTCGGTCGTGCTGCTGGTTTCGGTGGTGTGGACACTGCTGAACGTCATGTCCGGCCTGATCGCCGATGCGGAACGGGCGGAACTGGATGGTCATTACCAGGCCGTCATGCAGGCCATCGAGGCCGAGACCTACCGTGCCGCCTCCATGGCAACTCTGGTGGCAGTGATGCCGGTCAGCGTCGAGGGCATGGCGACCAGTAATCGCGAGACCCTCGCCGCGGCGTTCGGGCCCTCGTTCAAGGTGCTGGGCGACAAGACGAACGGTATGGGGGTCGAACAGTTCCAGTTTCATACTCCGCCCGCCACCGCTTTCTTCCGGGTTCACAGTCCAAAGAAGTTCGGGGATGACCTGTCCTCCTTCCGCGCCACGGTGGTGGAGGCCAACAAGACGAAAAAAACCGTTACCGGCATGGAAATCGGAGTTGCCGGGCTTGGCATTCGTGCCGTGGTGCCGGTAGTCGGGGACCGGCATCTGGGCACGGTGGAATTCGGCCTATCCATTGGTAAATCGTTTCTGGAGCGGCTGAAAAAGATCTATGGCGTGGAATTGGCCCTGTTCGTGAGCAAGGAAGGGCAACTGGTGCCTTTCGCCTCTACCATCGAGAACGGGGCCGCTCTTACCGCGCCGGAGGGCCTTGCCGCCGCACTGGGCGGCAAGCCACAGATCACCGCCGCCGTGCTTGGCGGCATCCGCCGTGCCGTGTACGCGGCCCCGGTTGCCGACTATTCCGGAAAGCCCTTCGGCGTGATCGAGGTGGTGATGGATGCCAGCCAGCATGATGCCCAGCTTCGCCATGCTCTGCGCATCGCCATTCTGGTGGGGGGCGTCGGCCTCCTTCTCGGCCTAGCCCTGACGACCCTGATCCATCTGGCGGCGGTCAAGCCCGTGGTGCGGATGACTGCCGTCATGCGCCGTCTTGCCAGCGATGATTTCTCGGTCGAGGTACCGTCTTCCACCGGGACCAACGAAGTCTCCGCCATGGCCGACGCTCTGGCGGTATTCAAGGAACGGGCCCTGGACCGGGAGCGCATGAAGGTGGAGCAGGAGGAACATCGTCTCCACCAGAAGGCCGAGCAACGGGCCGCCATGCTGCGGTTGGCCGATGAACTGGAAAACAAGGTCAAGAGTTTGGTGACCCAGGTTCAGGGTTCTACCGACGACATCCTGAGCAGTGCCGAGACCATGGGGCAAAGACTGGACAGCGGCACCAGCCGTTCGCTGGAGGCCGTTGCCGCCGCCGAGGGGGCGTCCGACAAGATAGCCGAGGTGGCCGAGGCTTCCGGGGCCGTCGTTTCCGGCATGCGGGAAGTCAGTGGCGGCGTTCAGCGTGCCGCTGGGGCCGCCCGCAAGGCGGCCGCCGACGCCGACACCGCCACCGATCGCGTCCAGCAGCTTGATGACGCGGCGAGACGGATCGGCGAGGTGGTCAAGCTGATCAACGATATCGCCAGCCAGACCAATCTTCTGGCACTCAATGCGACCATCGAGGCCGCCCGTGCCGGGGATGCCGGGAAGGGATTTGCCGTCGTCGCCAACGAGGTCAAGGTTCTGGCCAATCAGACCTCCAAGGCTACCGGGGATATCGCCGCCCAGGTTCAGGCGATTCAGAACGCCATTGCCGATACGGTCGCCGCCATGGCGCAAATCTCCGAGGCCATCCGCGAGACCAACGACACGGCGCAGGACATCGTTTCCATCGTCGAACGTCAGGAGAGTGCCACCCACCACATCATGCAACAGGTTCAGGACGTCAGCCAGAATGCCAGGACGGTGAACGAGAATCTGAGTACCATCGGTCAAACCTCCGCTACGTCGTTCAGTTCGGCGATCCGGGTGTTGTGGTCGGCTCACGATATCCAGAAGCCGACGGGCACCCTGAGCCGGGAGGTCAACGATTTTCTGGAGAATATTCGCAAGACGGAGTAATACCAACGGCACGAGGCCTTGACTCGTGCCGTTGGTATCAAGCCCGCGCGGCGTCTGCGCGAAACCCGCTCCG
>JBKACM010000259.1:0-3336 GCA_046269335.1 Alphaproteobacteria bacterium
CGCAAGCCAAGGGGCCGGACGGCCCCGCCGGCGATTGAGGGCGTTGATCGGTCACGATCAACGCGGATTGGTATAATACCAATCTCCCTAGATATTGACCGTTGCCCATGATCGGGTTGCAATTTCGCGAATTTTTCCTGTAGTAGTGGTCAATTTGTTCCAGGCGTCGCAGCAGGCTTCGACGATGTGGTTGTAATCATTGAAGATTATGTTGCTGAGGTAGTTCTGGCGGAGGTACTGCCAGATGTTCTCGACCGGATTGAGTTCGGGGCAATACGGCGGCAGATGGAGGATGCTGATGTTGTCGGGTACACGCAATTCGCCGCCGGGCTGGTGCCAGCCGGCACCGTCGAGGATAAGAACCGCGTGACTGTCCGGTGCCACCTGGGTGGCGATTTCGGCGAAATGCTTGTTCATGGCCGCGGCGTTGGCGCGGGGCATGACCAGCGCGGCACCGACATTGCGGGCCGGGCATACGGCACCGAAGATGTAGGCCCAGGAATAGCGGGTATCCTTCAGCCGGCGCGGTCGCGTGCCCTTGTCGGCCCAGACGTAGCTCAACGTGCCCTGCTGTCCGACACGGGCTTCGTCCTGCCACCACACCTCCAGCGGCTTGCCCTTGGCGTGCCCAGGAATTACGGCGGCGACCAATTCGGCAAAGTTTTTTTATGCGCCTCAACGGCTTCGCCATCCTGACGCGGGTGCTGCGGCCGAGCCGAGACGTGGCTGAACCCCAAGCGGCGCAGCATCTTGCCGACGCCGCCCTCGTTAACCGCAACGTGGAAGCGCTCGGAAATCCGCACCGCCAGATCAGCGAGACGCCAGCGAACGATCCCATCCTTCTCGGGATCCGGCCCTTGCCGGACCCAAGACGCCAATTCCTCCAATTGCTCCTGTGACAAAACCGGCGGGCGGCCCTTTGCCTTACGGTCGGCCAAGCCCTCCACACCGTGCTCATTATAGCGATGGACCCAATCCCGCAGGGTTTGGCGGTCCATACCAGCCACGGCCGCCGCTACGTCCCGTGACTTGCCCTCCGCGACCAGCGCCAAGGCCAAAAGCCGACGCGCTACCTTCGCATCACGTATTTCAACCGCTTGGCACCGAAGCGTCGTAGCGTCCGTACCATCCCGAGTAAGCCTGACTGCCGCCGACATCGCTCTCTCCCCGCCCAACATCTTGCGGAATAGAGAATCATAGCGACAATCTCTTGGGAAGCCCCCCTCGCGATACGAGAGTCATCTTCACGGCGGACTGGTATTAGATGATGGCCGTGCGTGATGGGTGTCTTTCTCGATACCGGGGCCGGATATCTCGACAAAGCCTCCGGCTGTTGTCATATTTAACGCCGTAGTCGTGGGAGCCTGCCATGCCATCCATTGACTTTAGCCACTTGTCGCCGCGTGAGCGTATCGACCTTATCGGCGAGATTTGGGACAGCATCGAGGCCGAGGCCGTCCCCTTGACCGCCGCGCAAGAAGCCGAGCTTGACCGCCGACTCGCAACGCTGGACGAGGATATCCAGCAGGGGAAAACGTGGGAAGAAATCGACGCGGAACTTGATCGACGCTACCCATAATGCCGCGCTGGATTGTCTTTACCCCAGCAGCGCGGGTCGATCTTCTCGACGCGCTTGACTGGTATTCCGCCCATGCCCCCGGTACTGTCTCGCGCATCCGGGCCGAGTTGCGGGAACTATCGGGCCGGATAGCCGCCAACCCACTGCAATTTCCGACCGGAGCTAAAAATACCCACCGCGCTTTGTTGCGGCACTTCCCCTATGTTGTCATCTTTCAGTTCACGGACGAGGCCGTGCATATTATCGCCTTTTTTCACACAGGCCGCGATCCGCGCCAATGGCAACGCCGGACAGTCTAGCGTTTTTGTGCCGCGAGTATTTTTTCCGCCTGCCCGATTTCATCGGCGGTCATGGTTTTGCGCAGCGTCGCCAGGGCCCTGGCAGCATCAAGGTTCGGGCCGTAGCGATGCAAGGCCTCTTTTCCCTGGGATAGAGCCCGGGTGTACCAGACGTAGGCTTCCGGCCGGTTCACAGGCACCCCCCAGCCTTCGGCATGAAAGGCTCCGACCCGGACCTGAGCCGCCGGATGGCCATGGTTGGCGGCCTCCCGAAACCAGCGCAGGGCCTCCCCCAGGTCCCGGGCCACCCCTCGACCTCGGAAATACAGCTCGGCCAGGGAGTATTCGGCCTCGGCGTGGCCACGTCCCAACAACGCCGCCTGCCGGTAGGTGCGGAAAGCGAGGCCGTAATCGATGCGACCACCCTGACCTTCCTCATGAAAGCGGCCCAGTGCCACCATGGCCTCGATATTGCCGCCACGCGCCGCCTGCTCGTATTCCCGCCGGACCTCGGTCGGGTTACGGAAACCGGGCGAAAGGCCGCTCCGGAGGTCCATTCCGAAAGCCACGGAAGGAATGAGCGAGGTAATTACCGTCAACAGTGCGAGGAAAACAGGCTCTGGGCGGTCCGCCATCACACCAGGCCGGTTATGCTGAATTTGTCGCCCAGAATCCGCTGGGAGAGTTTCAAGGCATCGTTGCCATGGCCCAGATCCTCCAGCACCATGTAATAGCTCTGCACCGACAAGGCCGCTGACTCGACCAGGGTGCTCTCGGGATCGTTGACCCGGATATTCAAAACGTCCCTCAGATTTTGCAACGCCAGCGCCAGCTTGTTGAGTGCCCGTCCGGAGGCGTCGTCCAGAACGTTGCGGGCGGTCTGTGCCTCCTTGCGATAGCGTTCGCTTTCGGCCTTCGCCTTCACCGTCTCCGTCCGTGCCGTGATCAGGTCGTCACGCAGCACCTGATTTTCGTCCCGCAGGGTAATGGCCTCCTCCAGGGCCTGCTGGAACCGGGCATTGAGTTCCCGCAATTCACGCCGGGTTTCGGCCAGCAGTCGTTCGGCATCAAGGGTTCCCCCGCGCTTCAGAACCTTCAGGCGACGAAAGGCGATCACGTATGGCGCAATCGATTCGTGCTGCAAGGTCAGCCCGCTGCGCAGGCCGCAAGCCGTCAGGCGTGCCGCAGATTCCTCCTTGCGAAACAGCAGACGGATAGCGGTAGGGATCATGTTCTTCAGATCCTCGTCGGGAAAGCCTTCGCAAACCTCCGACCAGGAGGCGATGGCCCCGGGAGAGCGGGGATCCCCCAGCTCCTGCCCCCGGCCGCTGACCGTCAGCAGACGCTTTACAAAAGTCTTCGCATCCGGCGGCACCGATGGAGGCACGTCATTCCTCTCCGGAGTTTTGTGACAATCGGTCCTCAAGCTCGACGACGCGATAAAGTATATTGTCGAGCTTGAGGACCGATTGTCACAAA
>JBKACM010000260.1:0-3330 GCA_046269335.1 Alphaproteobacteria bacterium
CGCAAGCCAAGGGGCCGGACGGCCCCGCCGGCGATTGAGGGCGTTGATCGGTCACGATCAACGCGGATTGGTATGAGTCGATTTATCGGCTCATCGGTATCAGGCGTTGCGCGGGTCTGCAACTACCGGCTCCAGGTCGGCCAGAGCCAGCAACTCGTGCAGACAGGTATCGCGAATGCCGAGACCGTCGAGATGTTCCACCGTGGTCGCCAGGTATTCCCGCGCCGATCCGGTCTGGCCGTGGCCCTGGCGCACCAGTTGCGCTTTTTCTTCCTGGCTCAGAAGACCGACATACTGGGGGTGGGTGGGATTGGCGACAAATGTCAGGGCTCGCACCTGTCGGCCATCCTCCAACTGCACACTCACGTACTTCGACCAGTAGACTGGTGCCGACGGTACGGGGCTTTGACTCGTACCGTCGGTATCAAGCCCGTGCGGCGTCTGAGCGAAACCCGTTCCGCATGAAATCATACCAAGCGGCCATTGAAATGACCGCTTGGTATCCTTGTGTTTGCCCTCGCCGGGCGCGGGCGTCCGCCCGCTTGGGTGTCGCATCAATGGCGACTTAATACCAACCCGCGTTGATCGGTCACGATCAACGCGGATTGGTATCATCTGACTGGCCGGGCGGTATGACGTGATCAACTCCCGTTGGTAGAGATAGTCGATAACGCTCGTGGCGCTGTCCCCGGCAACGCCATAGGCGATCCCCCGGCAAGCCCCCCCCCGATCCAGCCCCACCACAAGCCCGGGCACTTCCGGAGTACCGCGATACACGGTCGAGAGAATACAGGCCGAGCGGTGATATCCCTGCAACAGGGCCGGGTGACGTTCGACGAACGAAAATCCGGGGTGCCACATTAGCGATCCGTATCCGAACACCCACAGCAATACCATCTCCCCTGTCAAAACCAACCCTGGACGTCTCTTCACTCCCCAACACCAGATGTGGGCCATGGATACCCGGCCCCGGGTATACGCGCAAGCCCAATGCATGAAGGACAATAGACACTGTCCGGCAAATGCCTTCCGTCGGTCTTGAAATCGTCGGTTTCATTGCAATTGCGAACCATGCGGAATTCGATTATCGTGCTGGACTGGGGGCTGTTCGGGATCACTATTACTGACATTTTTCTTGTAAAGTACAGGGGAGGCGTGAGCATGCAGGATGTAATGGGGCAGTTTAAAATTGGAATAAGAATCTATACAGGATTCCTGCTGGTGTTGGCACTTCTCATGATTGTGGCCTACACGAGTTACAATGGCTTCGGCCAGGTTGACGACGGTTTTGACAGTTATGCCTCGATCAGTGACAACACGGCCCGCACCCTGACCATCGACCGTAACTTCGTCGGCCTGCGGCGAAACGTGCTTCTCTTCACCGAAAAAAGCGATGAGAAGGCACTGGGGAGGATCAAGGAACTTCGCAAGACCATTCTTGAGGACATCGACGCCGCCCTCAAGGCCACGAAGTCCGAGGAGCGCCGCCGGCTGCTCACCGAACTGGACGGTATCGTCAAGGCGTTTCTCGTCAACATGGACAAGGCGGAGCAGGAGCGCGTCAAGCTGGGACTGACCCCGGAGACGGGTCTGCAAGGGGATCTTCGCAAGGCGGTTCACGCTATCGAGGGGGAACTGAAGGCGCTGAAGAACCCGGCCCTGACGGTTCAGATGCTGATGCTGCGCCGCCATGAGAAAGACTTTCTGCTGCGGGGTGACCAGAAGTACGCAAAGGAACTGGACAACGTTGTCGCCGAATTTTCGAAGGAGCTGGCTGCGGCCGGCCTGGCGGCCGACGTCGGCAGCCGTGTCGAAAAACTGCTGGGAGACTACCACCGGAATTTCAAGGCCGTGGTCGACAGCTCGGGACTCCTCCGTCAGTTGGTCAACGATGCCATGGCGGCCCAGGCTACCCAGGGCGGCAAGCTGTTGGTGGATCTGGTCGCGTCACAGAAAAAGAGCCTGGAGGAGACGTTTGTCCAGACCAACGACAAGATTGTCGGCTCCCGGAACGTGACTGCCACTACGTCCGTCATCGCCGTGGTCATCGGCGTCCTGGCAGCCTGGATGATCGGATCGGGCATCTCGGGTCCGGTACGCGCCATGACCGAGGCCATGACCCGCTTGGCCGGCGGTGACAAGACCGTGGACATCCCGGCAACCGGGAACAAGGATGAAATCGGCGACATGGCCAAGGCGGTGCAGGTGTTCAAGGACCACGCCATCCAGGTGGACCGTATGACTGCCGAAGCCGAGGAACAGAAGAAACGGGCCGAGACCGAAAAGAAAAAGGCCATGAACGAACTGGCCAACAACTTCGAGGCCAGCGTCAAGGGCGTGGTCAACGCCGTCGCCTCCGCCTCCACCGAAATGCAGGCCACCGCGCAGTCCATGTCCTCCATTTCCGAAGAAACCAGCCGGCAGGCGACCTCCGTCGCGGCCGCATCGGAACAGGCCTCCACCAACGTACAGACGGTTTCCGCCGCCGCGGAAGAATTGTCCTCGTCCATCGGCGAGATTTCCCGTCAGGTATCGCAGGCGGCGCGGATTTCCCGCAACGCCATGGACCAGGCCCAGCACACCGACAGAATGGTCCAGGGTCTGGCCTCCGCTGCCGACCGTATTGGCGAGGTGGTCAAACTCATCAACGACATCGCCAGCCAGACCAACCTGCTGGCCCTCAACGCCACCATCGAGGCGGCCCGGGCGGGCGATGCCGGCAAGGGCTTTGCCGTGGTGGCCAACGAGGTGAAGTCTCTGGCCAACCAGACCGCCAAGGCGACCGACGAAATTTCGGCCCAGATCGGCTCGGTGCAGTCGGCAACGAAGGAGGCGGTGACGGCGATCCAGGGGATCACCACCACCATTTCCGAGGTCAGCGAAATCTCTTCGTCCATCGCCTCGGCCGTGGAGGAGCAGGGTGCCGCCACCAAGGAAATCGCCCGCAACGTCGATCAGGCGGCTGCGGGAACCCAGGACGTTTCGCGGAACATCAGTGGTGTGACCACGGCGGCGGAAGAGGCCGGCCAGTCCGCCAACCAGGTGCTGGTCGCGGCAAGTGAACTCTCCCGTCAGTCCGAGGCCCTGCGTGGCGAGGTCGACCGGTTTGTCGCCAGGATCCGCACGGCATAGGACGGCAAAAAAAAGCCCTCTTCCGACAAGGAAGAGGGCTTTTTTCGTGTGCGCCCAGCATGGGCGCGTTCTTGAGGGTGCAAGTCCCTCCGTTAGCTGGTCACAGTGAACGAAGAGAAGCGCAACTGCGGAAGGGCGACCGACCGTGGGAAGGAAGCGTGGATCGAAACTGCGGGCCGATGAACAAGAACCGGATAT